>NZ_SOGK01000095.1:0-137149 GCF_004564305.1 Cryobacterium sp. TMT3-29-2 | reverse complement strand
CTCGCCTCGCCGGCACCCGCCTCGCCTCGCCTCGCCTACCCGCCCCGCCTCGCCTCGCCGGCACCCGCCCCGCCACCGCCCCTCACCCTCGCGATTAGACTGAGCGGATGCCCGTCATCGAGATCAGCGACCTCAGCGATCCGCGACTCGTGGACTATGCCCACCTCACCGATGTGGCCCTCAAGAAGGCGCGGGGCACCGAGCACGGGCTGTATATAGCCGAGTCGGCATTGGTTCTCGAGCGGGCTCTGCGCGCCGGACACCGTCCGCGCTCGGTCCTCGCCCTCGGCAACACCGCTGAGGAGGCCCGGGCCCTCGTCGGCGAGGACGTGCCCGTCTTCGTCGGCCCGGGAAAGTTGCTGGCGGAGCTCACCGGATACGTGCTGCACCGCGGCGTGATCGCCTCGATGCACCGGCCCGAGCTGCCCGCCCCGGAGGCGGTGCTCACCGGCGCCCGCCGCATCGTAATCCTCGAAAACGTATCCGACCCCACGAACGTCGGGGCGATCTTCCGCTCCGCCGGGGCTATCGGCGCAGACGCGATCCTGGTCACGCCGCGCTGCTCCGACCCCTTCTATCGCCGCGCCATCCGCGTCTCGATGGGCACCGTGCTGCAGGTGCCCTGGACCCGCGTCGGCGACTGGCCCAGCACCCGCGCACTGCTCAGCCGGCACGGTTTCCACCTCGCCGCGCTCGCCCTGACGACGGATGCCGTGAGCCTCCGCGACTTCCCCGGGCACGCGCATGAGCGGCTGGCTCTGTTGCTCGGCGCGGAGGGTGAGGGGCTCACCCCCGACGCGCTGGCGGCATCCGACACCGTGGTGCAGATTCCGATGAAGCACGGCATCGACTCCCTCAACGTGGCCGCCGCCAGTGCCGTCGCGATGTGGGCACTCTCGGGCTAGCCGGGCACCGGCCGCGTCTTGCTCGGCCCGTCCGGCTCGCCCCGGCCGGCTCGCTCCGCCCGGCTCGCTCCGTCCGGCTCGCCCCCGTCCGGTTCGCTCCGTCCGGCTCGCCCCGTCCGGTTCGCTCCGCCCGGCTCGCCCCGTGTGGCTAACTCAGGAGATTCGCCCGTCACGTACCGCCGGGCCACGGACCAGTGCGGCGGAAAGCTCCGGACGACGATCCCCTTGCCCGATCTCCTGAATTAGCCCCCGTGCACACACCGCACCCGTTCAGGGCCACGGCTACGCCACGGCTACGCCACGGCTACGCCACGGCTACGCCACGGCGACGCCACGGCGACGCCACGGCGACGCCACGGCGACGCCACGGCGACGCCACGGCGACGCCACGGCGACCGGGAAGCCTAGGCTGAGGTCATGAGCAATGAGGCTGTCATCATCGATGTCGTGCGCACCGCGTCTGGTCGAGGCAAGCCGGGCGGTTCCCTCTCGGGCGTGCATCCGGCGGACCTGCTGGCCGGGGTTCTGAGCGAGTTGGTCACCCGCAACGGGCTCGATCCCGCGCTCGTCGACGACGTGATCGGCGGCTGCGTCAGCCAGGTCGGCGAGCAGGGCTACAACGTGACCCGCACCGCCCTACTCAGCGCGGGCTTCCCCGACTCGGTGCCAGGAGCCACCATCGACCGGCAGTGCGGCTCCAGCCAGCAGGCGGCCACGTTCGCCGCGCAGGGCGTGATGGCCGGCAGTTACGACATCGTCATCGCCTGCGGCGTCGAGTCGATGAGCCGCGTGCCGCTGGGCAGCTCCATCCGTGCGAACCAGAACGACGAGGCCCGGGACGACCCCCACGGCCTCCGGATGCGCGACCGCTACCCCGACGGCCTCGTCAACCAGGGCGTCTCTGCCGAGCTGATGAACCAGAAG
Organism: Cryobacterium sp. TMT3-29-2; assembly: GCF_004564305.1. NCBI lineage: Bacteria > Bacillati > Actinomycetota > Actinomycetes > Micrococcales > Microbacteriaceae > Cryobacterium > Cryobacterium sp. TMT3-29-2. The sequence goes on along the minus strand of NZ_SOGK01000095.1, from coordinate 135,320 downwards.
TGGAAGCTGGGCCGCGGCGAACTGGATGCCTTCGCCGCCCGCTCGCACCGCCTCGCCGCGGCCGCCGCCGAGCGCGGCGACTTCGGCGGCGAACTCCGGCCGACGACCCTGCCCGGCGGCCGGGTCGTGGACGCCGACGAGACTATCCGGCCCGGCACCACCCTCGCGTCTCTGGCCGCCCTGCCGCCGGCGTTCCGCACCGACGCCCTCGCCGCCCGCTTCCCGAAGCTCGACTGGCACCTCACCGCCGGCAACTCGTCGCCGCTGACCGACGGGGCCTCCGCCGCCCTGATCATGAGCGCGAAACGGGCCGCAGAGCTCGGCCTCAACCCGCGCGCCCGGTTCCACAGCTTCGCGGTGACCGGAAGCGACCCGCTTCTGATGCTGACCGGCGTGGTCCCGGCGACCCGGCGCATCCTGGAGCGCTCCGGGCTCAGCATCGACGACCTCGACGCCTACGAGGTGAACGAGGCGTTCGCCACCGTTCCGCTGGTCTGGCTGCGCGAAACGGGAGCCGACCCGGCCCTGCTCAATCCGCGCGGCGGGGCCATCGCGCTCGGCCACGCGCTCGGCTCCTCGGGCACCCGGCTCCTCGGCACCCTGCTGAACCACCTCGAATTGACCGGCGGCCGCTGGGGGCTGCAGACCATGTGCGAGGGCGGCGGCATGGCCAACGCCACCATCATCGAGCGGCTCTGAGATGCGCATCGACGGATGCTCCGCCCTCGTCACCGGAGCCGCCTCCGGCCTCGGGTTGGCCACCAGCACCGCCCTGGCCCACGCCGGGGCAGCGGTCGTGCTTCTCGACCTGCCGGGCGCCGCGGGGGAGCAGGCCGCCGCGGCGATCGGTGGCCGAGCCCGCTTCGTACCCGGGGATGTCACCCGCCCCGAGGACGTGCAGGCTGCAGTCGACGCCGCCGCCGAGCTCGGCCCGCTGCGCATCGTGGTCAACTGCGCCGGCATCGCCCCCGGTCAGCGCACCGTCGACCGCGATGGCGCCCCGCTGCCGTTGGACGACTTCGATCGGGTCATCCGCATCAACCTTGTCGGCACGTTCAACGTGATCCGGCTGGCCGCGGCCGCCATGGCGATGACCGACCCGCTCGGCACGGATCCGCTCGGCACGGATCCGGTCGGCACCGACCCGGTCGGTACGGACCCGCTCGGTACGGATCCGCTCGGCACGGTTCCGGAGCGGGGCGTGATCGTGAACACGGCATCCGTCGCCGCCTTCGACGGGCAGATCGGCCAGGCGGCCTACGCCGCGTCGAAGGGCGGCGTCGCCGCGATGACCCTGCCGCTCGCCCGCGAATTCGCCCGGTCGCTGATCCGGGTGGTGACCATCGCGCCCGGCATCTTCGACACCCCGCTGCTGCAGGGCCTCCCCGAGAACGTGCGCGAATCCCTCGCGGCGCAGGTGCCGCACCCTGCCCGGCTCGGCGACCCGGCCGCGTTCGCCGCGCTCGTGCGCCACATCGTGGAGAACCCGATGCTCAACGGCGACACCATCCGGCTCGACGGCGCCATCCGGATGCCGCCCCGCTAGTCAGCCCGTGCCTGTGCATTCCCCGCGGGCCCGGCCGGCCCACCTTTTTTTAGGGTAGGCTTACCTAAAGCACAGTGGGCTATGCCCACACGACAGTAGGGACACGCAACACGATGATTTTCTCACGCCGCTGGGCACTGCTGGCCGCTATCGGAACGGTGACCCTGCTCGGGGCAACCGGGTGCAGCGCGCCCGAGGAATCCGCTCCCGCCGCCTCCGACGGAGCCGCTCCCTCAGGCTCGATCACCGTCTACAACGCTCAGCACGAGGAACTCACCCAGGCTTGGGCCGACGAGTTCACCGCGGAGACCGGCGTCACCGTCACGCTGCGCAACGGCAGCGACTCCGAACTCGGCAACCAGCTCGTGCAGGAGGGCACCGCCTCCAAGGCCGACGTGTTCCTCACCGAGAACTCGCCCGCGATCAGCCTGGTCGACCGGGCCGGCCTGTTCGCCCCGGTCGACGACGCCACGCTCGAGCAGGTTCCCGAGCAGTACCGTCCCTCCACCGGTATGTGGACCGGCATCGCCGCCCGCTCCACCGTCTTCGCCTACAACCCGAGCCTGATCAGCGAGAGCGAACTGCCCACCTCTCTGCTCGACCTCGCGGACCCGGCCTGGGCGGGCCGCTGGGCCGCGTCGCCCTCCGGCGCCGACTTCCAGGCCATCGTCAGCGCCTTCCTGGAACTCAAGGGTGAAGAGGCCACGCGCGACTGGCTCGCCGCCATGAAGGAGAACGCGGTCGTCTACAAGGGCAACAGCACCGTGATGAAGGCCGTCAACGCGGGCGAGATCCCCGGTGGCGTGATCTACCACTACTACTGGTTCGGCGACCAGGCCGGCACCGGCGAGAACAGCGCCAGCACCCAGATGCACTACTTCAAGAACCAGGATCCCGGCGCGTTCGTCAGCGTCTCCGGCGGCGGAGTGCTGGAAACCAGCGCCAACCCCGTGGCCGCGCAGGCGTTCCTGGCCTACATCACCGGCAAGGGCGGCCAGGAGATCCTGAAGACCGGCACCTCGTTCGAGTACCCCGTCTCCGACTCGGTCGACGCGAACCCCGCGCTCGTGCCGCTCAGCGAACTCGATGCCCCCGTCATCGACCCCTCCGAACTCAATAGCACCACGGTCACCGATCTGATGACCGAGGCCGGTTTCATCTAGGCTGCAACTGGTGATACCTGCAGCCCCCTCGACCGCGCACCCGGCGCCCGACCCGTCGGACACCGGTCGCGGAGCCATCGGTGAAACCGATGGCACGGGGCCTGCGGGGCGCACGGATGCCGCGGTCCGGGTCGGTAAACGCCCGTCACCGTTCATCGTGGCGGCTGCCGTCACCGTGTCCGTGCTCGGGCTGCTGCCGCTGGGCTATGTCATCGTCACCGGCATCCTGACCGGCTGGCCGACCCTGTCCGCGCTCGTTTTCCGGCCGCGGGTCGGCGAGTTGCTCTTGAACACGATCGGGCTGGTCGTGATCACCGTTCCGCTGACCGCGGTGATCGGGGTGGCCGCCGCCTGGCTGGTCGGCCGCACGTCCCTGCCCGGCCACCGGGTGTTCGCCGTGCTCCTGGCGACGCCGCTTGCGGTGCCGGCCTTCGTCAACAGCTACGGCTGGGTGAGCGCCGTGCCCTCGCTGAACGGCCTCTGGTCGGGGGTTCTGATCGCCACCCTGTCGTACTTCCCTCTGGTCTACCTGCCCTGCGCCGCCGCGCTCCGGCGGCTCGACCCGACCGTCGAAGAAGCAGCCGAGTCGCTCGGCAGCGGCGCCTGGGGTGTCTTCTTCCGGGTCGTCCTGCCGCAGTTGCGGCTGCCGATCCTCGGCGGCGCCTTGCTGGTGGGACTGCACCTGCTCTCCGAATACGGCGCTTTTGCGATGATCCGATTCGACACCTTCACCACCGCCATCGTCGAGCAGTACCGGTCCACGTTCAACGGTCCCGCGGCCAACGCCCTCGCCGGCGTGCTCGTGCTGCTTTGCCTGTTCCTACTGATCGGGGAGTCCGGCGCCCGCGGCCGGTCCCGGTACGCCCGCCTCGGCTCCGGCGTGGCCCGGGTCACGCCTCGGCGCTCCCTCGGCGCCTTCACGCCGGCCGGCTACCTGTTTCTCGGCGGGCTGTTCGCACTGGCGATCGGGGTGCCGTTCTGGAGCGTCATCCGCTGGCTGGCCCAGGGCGGCGCAGGCGTGTGGAGCGAGCCCGTGCTGGTGCAGTCCCTGCTACAGACCGTGGGCTACGGCCTGGTCGGTGCCGTGGTCACCTGCCTGCTCGCGTTCCCGATCGCGTTCCTCGCCGTGCGCTATCCGAGCCGGCTGTCCCGCGGCCTCGAATCGGTCAACTATCTCACCAGTTCCCTGCCCGGGATCGTCACGGCCCTCGCGCTGGTGACCATCAGCATCCGTTTCGTGCAGCCGCTCTACCAGACCGCCGTTCTGGTGATCGTGACCTACCTGCTGATGTTCCTGCCGCGCGCGCTGGTGAACCTCCGGGCCGGGCTCGCGCAGGTCCCGGTCGGACTGGAGGAGGCCGCGCGGTCGCTCGGCAAGCATCCGTTCGCCGCGTTCCTCGGTGTCACCACCCGTTTCTTCGCGCCGTCCGCCCTGGCCGCCGGGGCCCTCGTGTTTCTCGGCATCGTCACCGAGCTCACCGCCACCCTGCTGCTGGCCCCCAGCGGCACTCGCACCCTCGCGATCCAGTTCTGGTCGAAAGTGAATGACATCAACTACGTCGGCGCCGCCCCCTATGCCCTGCTGATGATCGTGCTGAGCCTGCCGGTCACGTACCTGCTGTTCGCCCGCTCCCGGCTGACGAGCGTGTCATGACCTCGGCCATCGAACTCGCCGGGGTCAACAAGAGCTTCGGCAGCACCCGCATCCTCGAGGACATCGCGCTTTCGGTGCCGGAGGGCAGTCGCACGGTCGTGGTGGGTTCGTCCGGATCGGGCAAGACCACCCTGTTGCGCCTGATCAGCGGCTTCGAGCTGCCCGACTCGGGCACCATCACCGTGCTCGGCCGCACTGTGGCGGGGCCGGGCATCGCCGTGGCCGCACACCGGCGCGGGATCGGCTTCGTGGCGCAGGACGGGGCGCTGTTCCCGCACCTCACGGTGGGGCAGAACATCGCGTTCGGCCTGGGCCCGGCCCTCCGCGGCGGCACCCGCAAGCAGCGGGCGCGGGCCGTCGACGAACTGCTCGAGATGGTGTCGCTGAAGGCCGACTTCGCCGCCCGCCGTCCCGATGAACTCTCCGGCGGTCAGCAGCAGCGCGTGGCCCTGGCCCGGGCCCTCGCCCGCCAGCCGCGAGTGATGCTCCTCGACGAACCGTTCTCCGCCCTCGACGCCGGGCTCCGGGCGGTCACCCGGGACATCGTCGCCGAGACCCTGGAGCGCGCCGGCATCACCACGGTGCTCGTCACCCACGACCAGGCCGAGGCGATGAGCTTCGCCCACCAACTCGCGGTGCTCCGCGACGGCAACCTCTGCCAGGTGGGGCCGCCCCGCGAGGTCTACTGGCGCCCCGTCGACCTGTTCACGGCCCGGTTCCTCGGCGACGCGGTGGTGCTGCCGGCCACCATCTCGGACGGCTTCGCCGCCTGCGCGCTCGGCAGGGTCGCCGTCGCCCCGACCGGCCTGCGCGGCGACGCGTGCATCATGCTGCGCCCGGAGCAGATCATGGTCGAGCATTGCGAAACCGGCGGGGCGGATGCCGGCACCGTCGCATCCTGCACCGGCCAGGTCGAAGCGGTCGACTTCTACGGCCCCGAAGTGCAGCTGGCGGTGCGCCTGTTCTCCGGCGGCGCCGCAGCGTCGCCGTCTGCCGCCGGCGCAGGCACGCTGGTCCACGTGCGGCAGCACGGCACGATCGGCACCATCGTGGGCAGCCGGGTCAGTCTCACCGCCCGTGGCACCGCCACCGCCTTCGCCGCCCGCCCATAGCCTGCCCCTGACCAGGCCGGCCACGGACCCGCACCCGGCATCCCGCACCCGGCATCCGGCATCCCGCACCCGGCATCCCGCATCCGGCATCCCGCATCCGGTATCGAACGAATTCGACGGAGATTCTCCCGAAAAACGCCTTTTCCGGCCTGTTCCAGGCCGATATTGGCAAAATCTCCGTCGAATTCGTGAGGGGTAGAGGTGTTTCAGGGGTAGAGGTGTTTGAGGGGCGGACCTGCTAGAGGGCGACCGTTCGGAAGCCGATGTTCGCCGCCGAGGAGTCGGGCGTGTTCGCGGCGCGGGCCGAGTTGCGGTAGCGGTTGCAATACGAGTCGTGGCACAGATACGAGCCCCCACGCATCGAGCGCTGGTCGCCCGTGCCCGGGCCCGCCGGGTTCCGCGCGGGGGAGTGCGCGTAGTAGGCCTCGCTCCACCAGTCGGAGCACCACTCCCACACATTGCCGACGCTCTGCCAGACGCCGTACGCGTTCGGCTCGAAGGTGCGCACCGGGGCAGTGGTCAGCCAGCCGTCCTCGCGGGTGTTCACCGCGGGGAACACGCCCTGCCAGATGTTGCAGCGGTGCCGATCACCCCACTCGTCGCCCCAGGGAAAGGTGCGTCCACTGAGCCCGCCGCGCGACGCGCATTCCCATTCCGCCTCGGTGGGCAGCCGCCGGCCCGCCCAGGCGCAGTAGGCCTGCGCGTCGTTCCAGCTGACCTGGACCACCGGATGCTCATCCAACCCGGCCAGGGACGATCGCGGGCCGCCGGGATGCGCCCAGTCGGCGCCGAGCACGCCCAGCCACCAGGGGATCTGCGGCGGCTGGCCGAGGATGTCCTCGAGGTCGGCCTCCAGCGCCAGGTGGAACACGGCGGAGTAGCCGAAGGTTTGCGCCTCGGTGCGATAACCGGTGTCAGCCACGAACCGGGCGAACGCGGCGTTGGTGACGCTCGTCGCATCCAGCTGGAAGGCATCCACCCACACCAGGTGAGCCGGGGTCTCCCCGTCGCCGCGGTTGCCCACCCCGAGGGAGTCGCCCATCAGAAACGTCTGCCGGGGAATGGACACTTGGCCGATCCGATGCCGGGCGGGCGCGTGCCCGGATGTCGGCGCTTTCCCGGATGTGGGCACGTGCCCGAAGGCCGGCAGGTTCCCGGAGGCCGGCGCTTCCCCGGATGTGAGCGGGGGCACGGATGCCGGCGGCGGATGCGCCGACGCGGCCGTCCCGGAATCGCCGGGGCTGCCGTTGTCCCGTGTCGGCGCGCAGCACCGCCCGGGTGGCTCCGAAAGGGGCGCCCGGGCGGGTCCGATCGTGGCGCTCAGGACCGCGTTGCCGGGGTCGGCGTTGCTGAGGCTGGCGTTGCTGAGGCTGCCGTCGGCCATGGCTCAGTGCGTGTCGAGCTCCGCGGCGGCCGCAGCGAGCTGGGTGTCGAGGTCGGAGGCATCGACCTCCAGCTTGCGCTCGGTGCGCTTCGCCGCCCGGATTCCGGCCCGGTCCAGTTCGTCGACGAGGCGGTTCTTGCCGAGCACGATGAGGGCTGCCTGTCCCTCGTCGAGGAGGTCGCCCAGGTCCTTCACGTCGGAGCGGGACAGGCCGCGGGTGAAGTGGCCGATCAGACCGCCCGTCGCGCCGCCGACGGCGGCCATGCCCAGGATGGACGGTGGGAAAAGCAGGCCCACGACCGCGCCGGCGGCAATGCCCGTCCAGCCGCCGTGTCCGCTGCCGGCCCGGTTGATCTTGATGTCGCCGGAGGCATCCTTGGTGGCGATTCCGGCGTCGTAGGTGCCGATGATCTTGGCCTCGTGCAGGTCTCGCACGATGGACAGGTCGGCGCGGGCGATGTCGGGATCGTCATAGGTGCCGAGGAACAGGAAGACCGGTTCTTTTTCTTTGGACATGTCGAATGCCTCCATGAGTGGACGAGTGAACATGAGTCAGCGAACAGGCGTGCGGGGGAGATCGCAGATCGGGAGCGTCGCCCCGCCGAGATCACGCCGAGACCCCGCCGAGACCCGCCGAGATCGAGGTGACGTCGAGGTCGGGCCGGCAGAACGATAAGGACAGTACTCAGGCTCCCCGGCACTGTCAACCGATCCCGCGGCGCTAGTAGCCGCGGGCCTTGACCGTGAGCGCGGCGTATTCGTCGGCGGTGATCGAGCCGGTGTCGAGCAGCTTCTGGGCCTTCGCGATCTCGTCGACGGACCCCATGCTCGCGGCCGAGCGGGCGGCATCCCGGGGCGCTGAGGCATCCGTCGCCGGCAGCGACTGGACTCGATCGGAACCGCGCGTGCCGATGTAGACGACCGCGGTGATGATGGGCACGAAGACGAGGAACAGCACCCAGAGCGCCTTTGCCCAGCCCGAGAGTCCCGGGTCGCGGAAAATGTCGGCCAGCACCGAGAACAGCACGGTGAGATACGCGATGAACACGTAACTCCAGAAGAAAAGCCAGATGATGTCCCAGATGTCCATGCATATCCTCCTCGACTCAGCGTGCGATGTCGAGCAGATGATAGCGCTGTAGCGCCGGCACCGCGGTGCCTGTCGACCGACTACTCCGCCGCGTGCGCCTCAAGGAACTCGTAGACCTCGGTGTCGTCGACGCCGGGGAAGGTGCCGCTGGGCAGCGGCGACAGCACGTGCGCGTGCAGTCGGGCGCTCGGCCAGGCCCTGCCGGCCCAGCGGGAGGAGACCTCCGAGGCCGGGCGGCGGCAGCAGGACTCGTCCGGGCAGCGGGACACCGCCCGTTGGGTGGTCTCCCGGCCGCGGAACCACTTGGCTTGCACGAAGGGCACGCCGACGCTGATCGAGAACTCGCCGGCATCCGTCGCCCCGGTCTGGGTGGCACACCAGAAGGTGCCGGCCGGCGTATCGGTGTACTGGTAGAACTCGGTGGTGCGGTTGGTGTGGGTGAAGGCGCTGCGGGCGCTCCACTGCTTGCAGACGAACTGGCCCTCGATCGAGCCCGTCACGTCGGCGGGCAGCGGGAGGTCGTCGTTCTCGTAGCCCTTCTGCAGGGCGCCGTCGCCGGTGACCCGCAGGAAGTGCAGCGGCATGTCCAGGTGCGAGGTGGCCAGGTTCGTCAGCCGCAGCGCCGCGGCCTCATGGGTCACCCCGAAGGCGTCCCGGAAATCCTCGACCGAGAGCTCGCGTTCCCGCTTGGCTTGGGCGAGGAACGCGACGGATGCCGCCTGCGGCATCAGGCAGGCGGCCGCGAAGTAGTTGATCTGCAGCCGCTGCCAGAGGAACTCGGCGTAGCTGCTCGGCCGCTCATGGCCGAGCAACCGGTGCCCCATCGCCTGCAGCGCCATCGAGCGGAGGCCGTGGCCGCCGGGGATGGACGCCGGTGGCAGGTAGATCCGGTGGTTGACCAGGTCGGTGACCGACCTGGTCGAGCCGGGCAGGTCGTTGACGTAGATCAGGTTGAAGCCGAGCTGTTCGGCCATCACGCTCACCTCCCGGTGGGTGAGCGCGCCCGACACATGCCCGGATGCCCGCACGCGGTCCTCGGCGAGCTGTTCGATGTCGGGCATGAAATTGTCCTGCTCGCGCATCCGTTCACGCAGTTCCGTGTTCGCGCGGCGGGCCTCCTCCGGCGTGGCGATGGCCTCGCTGGCGCGGCGGGCGAGCTCCCGGTGCAGGCCGAGCAGGGACTCGAGCGCCGCCATCGGCATTCCCTTGGTCATCTTCACCCGGGGCAGGCCGAGGGCGCCGTAGAGCGGGTTGCGCTGCGCGCGCTCCAGCTCGATCTCGAGTGCGGCCCGCGTGTTGGGTGCCTCGTTCTTGAGCAGGTCGGTGAGCTCCACGTCGACGGCGGTGGCGATGTCCTGCAGCGTCGAGAGCTTGGGCGAACGGCGCCCGTTCTCGATCAGGGAGAGCTGGCTGCCGGCCATGCCGACTCGTTCGCCGAGCTGGTCGAGGGTGAAGCCGCGCTCGGCCCGGAAATGACGGATGCGAAGTCCCAGGGTGATCAGATCAGCGGCGCGTGTCGACATTCCTTAACGATAGCGAAAGATCGGCTGTTCTTAACGCGCGTTTCTTCCGCACCGGCACCATTGATGGATCATTCTGGATTTAGAGGCCGAAATTATGCCTCCCCACGACTGCAGACCACTGGTTCACGCCGGATTGACCACGAAAGGCCAGGAGATGACCATCGCGAATTCCCGAGTTGAGACCGGCGGGGGCGAGTCCCGCAATGTTGCCGGCACCACCGACCCCAACCTTCAGGCCTGGGTGGACGAGATCACGCGGCTGACCCAGCCCGACGCCGTCGTCTGGTGCGACGGGTCGTTGCGCGAGGCAGACGTGCTCGCGAAGCAGCTCGTCGCCGAGGGCAAGCTCATCCACCTGAACCCGGAGTGGCGCCCCAACAGCTACCTGGCCCGCACGAGCCCGTCGGACGTGGCGCGCGTCGAGGACCGCACCTTCATCTGCTCGGTCGAGCGTGAAGACGCCGGCCCCACGAACAACTGGGCCGATCCGGATGCGATGCGGGGCGAGCTGCAGGGCGTCTTCGCCGGCAGCATGCGCGGCCGCACGATGTACATCGTGCCGTTCTCGATGGGCCCGCTCGGCGGCCCCATCTCCCAGCTCGGCGTGGAGATCACCGACTCGCCCTACGTGGTGCTGAACATGGGCATCATGACCCGCATGGGCCAGAAGGTGCTGCACATGATCGAGGCCGGAGCCCCCTGGGTGCACACCGTGCACAGCGTGGGTTACCCGCTGGTAGACGCCGAGGGACGCCGCCGCAAGGACGTGTCCTGGCCGTGCAACGACACCAAGTACGTCGTTCAGTTCCCGGAGGCCCGGGAGGTGTGGTCGTTCGGCTCGGGCTACGGTGGCAACGCGCTGCTCTCGAAGAAGTCGTTCGCGCTGCGGATCGCATCCGTGATGGCCCGTGACGAGGGCTGGCTGGCCGAGCACATGCTCCTGATCAAGGTCACCTCCCCGGAGGGCGGCGTGAAGCACCTGGCGGCCGCGTTCCCTTCCGCCTGCGGCAAGACGAACCTGTCGATGCTGCGCCCGACCATCCCCGGGTGGAAGGTCGAGACCATCGGCGACGACATCGCCTGGCTCCGCCCCGGCCCCGACGGCCGCCTCTACGCGATCAACCCGGAGGCCGGCTTCTTCGGCGTGGCCCCCGGAACCGGCGAGGTCACCAACCCGACCGCCGTGGCCACCGTCTGGGGCAATACGATCTTCACGAACGTCGCGCTGCGCGACGACGGCGACGTGTGGTGGGAGGGGCTGACCGAGACCACCCCCAGCCACCTGATCGACTGGGAGGGCAACGATTGGACGCCCGCCTCCGGCCGCCCGGCCGCCCACCCCAACTCCCGCTTCACGGTCGCTGCCGCGCAGTGCCCGTCGATCGCCGACGACTGGGAGGCCTTCGGTGGCGTGCCGATCGACGCCATCCTCTTCGGCGGACGCCGCGCGACGAACGTGCCGCTGGTGGCGCAGGCCCGAAGCTGGAAGCACGGCGTGTTCATGGGCGCGACGATCTCCTCGGAGAAGACCGCGGCCGCCGAGGGCACCGTCGGCGAACTGCGCCGCGACCCGTTTGCGATGCTCCCGTTCTGCGGCTACAACATGGCCGACTACTGGGCGCACTGGCTCAAGGTCGGCCGGGGCCTCGGCGGCAAGGCGCCGGAGATCTTCCAGGTGAACTGGTTCCGCAAGGGCGCCGACGGCAGCTTCCTCTGGCCCGGTTTCGGCGAGAACTCCCGCGTGATCGAGTGGATCGTGCGTCGCGTCGAGGGCTCCACGGGCGCCATGGACACCCCGATCGGGCACCTCCCGGTCGAGGGCGGGCTCGACCTCAAGGGCCTTGACCTCTCGTCGACCGATGTCGAGCAGCTCTTCGCGATCGACCCTGCCTCCTGGCTGGCCGAGTGCGACCTCACCGAGGAGTACTTCGCCAAGTTCGGCGACCGGGTGCCGCCGGCGCTGCTCTCCGAGCTCGCGAGCGTACGCTACAACCTGCGCAACGCGTAGCGCGGCCGCGCTGCGCCACCGCCCCGCGAAGATCCGTTCCGCGAGGGTGGATCGGAATGCCCCCACGGCACTCCCGGGGGGCGGTCATTCCGCACGCTCCCGTGAGGGTGGATCGGGTCGTAGGATGCCGGCATGCATGACAACAGCGCGCTCGTGGAGAAACGCATCGACCGGTTCGTTCGGGAACGGCTGCGACCGGCGGTGCACCGGACATCCGCGCCGTTGAGGGTCGAGGCCTGGTCGGTGACGGATGCCCCGGTGCCGTTTCGCGAGGCCAAGCGCCAGACGTATGCCCCGTTCGGAATCGGTCGCGCCTGGGGTCATCCGTGGGGAACCACCTGGTTCCACGTGACCGGGACCGTGCCCGCGGCCTGGGCCGCCGAGGTCGGCACCCGGCTCGAACTGGTCGTCGACCTGGGGTTCAGCAGGGCGACGCCCGGCTTCCAGGCCGAGGGACTGGTCTGGACCCCGGAGGGCGTGGTGCTGAAGGCGGTCGAGCCCCGCAACCGCAGCGTGCCGCTGCCGGTCGCACCCGGCGGGCAGGTCGAGCTGTATATCGAGGCGGCCGCCAATCCGGACGTGACGACCGGTTTCACGTTCGTGGCCACCAGTCAGGGCGACCCGGCCACGGCCGGCACCGAGCCGATCTACCGGCTGCGGCAGGTGGACCTCGCCCTGCGGGACGAGACCGTCTGGGAACTCGTGCAGGACGTCTGGACCTTGACCGGGCTGATGCGCGAGCTGCCTGCCGGGCAGGCACGCCGGGCGGAGATCCTGCGGGCGCTGGAGCGCTGCCTCGACGTGATGGACCCCGATGACGTGGCCGGCACCGCCGGGCGAGGCCGCGCGGCGCTGGCCGGTGTGCTCGCTCGCCCGGCCAATGCCACCGCACACCGGCTGCATGCGGTCGGGCACGCTCACATCGACAGCGCCTGGCTCTGGCCGGTACGGGAGACCGTGCGCAAGGTGGCCCGCACGTTCTCGAACGTGCTCGCCCTGATGGACGAGTATCCGGATTTCGCGTTCGCCGCGTCATCCGCCCAGCAGTACGCCTGGCTGAAGGAGCACTACCCGGAGCTGTTCGCGCGGGTGAAGGCGCAGGTGGCGGCCGGCCGCTTCGTGCCGGTCGGCGGGATGTGGGTGGAGTCCGACACCAATATGCCCGGCGGCGAGGCGCTGGCACGGCAGTTCGTGGCCGGAAAGCGTTTCTTCCTCGAAGAGTTCGGGGTGGAGCCGCTCGAGGTATGGCTGCCGGACTCGTTCGGCTACTCGGCAGCACTGCCGCAGATCGTGGAGGCAGCCGGGTCGCGCTGGTTCCTGACCCAGAAGACCTCGTGGAACGAGACCAACCTGATGCCGCACCACACCTTCCGATGGGAGGGGATCGACGGCACGCAGATTTTCACGCACTTCCCTCCCGTCGACACCTACAACGCACAGCTGTCGGGGGAGGAGCTGGCCCGGGCGGAGCGCCAGTATGCCGAAAAGGGCGCGGCCAACACTTCGCTTGTGCCGTTCGGCTGGGGGGACGGCGGGGGAGGCCCGACCGTAGAGATGATCGCGGCCGCCCTCCGCACCGCGTCGCTGGAGGGCTCGCCCACGGTGGAGCTGTCCACGCCACGCCGCTTCTTCGAGGCCGCCGAGGCGGAGTACCCGGAGCCGCCGGTCTGGTCGGGTGAGCTCTACCTGGAGTTCCACCGCGGCACGTATACCTCGCAGGCGCGCACCAAGCGCGGCAACCGGCGCAGCGAGCACCTGCTGCGGGAGGCCGAGCTGTGGGCGAGCGCGGCATCCGTTTCACACGGTGCGGACTACCCGTACGAGGCGCTGGAGCAGGCCTGGCAGACGGTGCTGCTGCAGCAGTTCCACGACATTCTGCCGGGGTCGTCGATCGCATGGGTGCATCAGGAGGCAGAGCGCAATTATGCCGCCGTCGCCGAGACCCTGACGGGGCTGATCGAGGCGGCGGCGCGGCAGCTCTGCGGGGAGGGCGAGCACGCGGTCACGCTCAACGCAGGGCCGTATGCCGTTGCCGGCATACCCGGGTTGGGTGGAGGCGCGGTCGGTGTTCCGGTTGCGGTTGGGGTCTCGGCTGGCGTCTCGCCTGGCGTCTCGGCTGGCGGTGACGCCGGTCCCGCCGCCGGGTCGGGGCATCCGCGCGCCTCGGTGCGCCGCACACCGGCCGGGCTTGTGCTGGGCAACGGCCTCGTGGCCGTCACGATCGATGCCGACGGGCTCTTCGCCTCGGTGCGCGACCTGGTCTTCGGGCGCGAACTGATCCCGGCCGGCGCCCGCGGCAACCTGCTGCAGTTGCACCGGGACACCCCCACCCAGTGGGACGCCTGGGACATCGACGAGCACTACAAGCGGAACACCGTCGATCTGGTGGCGGCCGAGTCGGTCGAGGTCTGCCAGGACACCCCAGAACAGGTCGGGGTGCGGGTGACGCGTGCTTTCGGGTCCTCCCGAGTGGTCGAGGAGATCACCCTGGCGGCCGGGTCGTCGGCGGTGGACGTGCACCTCGACATCGACTGGCACGAGCGGCAGAAGCTGCTCAAGCTGGCGTTCCCGCTCGATCTGCACGCCGACCGGGCGGCATCCGAAATTCAGTTCGGGCACGTCTTCCGGCCCACCCACACCAACACCTCCTGGGACGCCGCCCGCTTCGAAACGGTCGCGCACCGCTGGGTGCACGTGGGCGAGCCCGGCTACGGGGTGGCCGTGGCCAACGACTCCACCTACGGCCATGACATCGGCCGGGCGACGGATGCGGCGGGCCGCTCCGTCACGACCGTGCGGCTCTCGCTGCTGCGCGCCGCGGTGTTCCCTGACCCCACGGCCGATCAGGGCCGGCACGGGCTGCGGGTGTCGCTGCGGGTGGGCGCCGGCATCCCGGAGGCGGTCGCGGAGGGCTACCGGCTGAACCTGACGCTGCGCACGGTGGCCGGCGTCGGTGCGCCCCGCGTGGAGCCGTTGATCGAGGTCGACCACCCGGCGGTCGTGGTCGAGGCGGTCAAGTTGGCCGAGGACCGCAGCGGGGATTTGATCGTGCGGCTCTACGAGGCGCACGGATCGCGGGTGCGGGCGCGAGTCATCCGTCACTTCGAGGCGACGGATGTCACCGAAACCGATTTGCTGGAACGCCCCCTGGCCGCTTCGCGGGCGCCGTTCGCCGCCGAGGGCCGCGCGCTGACCCTCGAGCTGCGCCCCTTCCAACTGGTCACCCTGCGCTTCACCCGCCCCTGACCGCCTCTGACCGCCCCTGTCCGCCTCTGATTCTGAACCGGAGAAGCGCTGCCGCGCAGGCGGCGGGTTGCGTGGCTAACTCAGGAGATCCGTCCGGCCGGTCTGGACATCCGCACTCGATCCGCACTGGCCCGCGGCGTCCGGGCAACCGGGGCGACGGATGTCCTGAGTTAGCCACAGGGGCGGCAGCCCGGGCTTCACGAGCAGCTGGCTAGACGCGCAGCTGGCTAGACGAGCAGCTGGCTAGACGAGCAGCTGGCTAGACGAGCAGCTGGTGCTTGGCGAGTTCGCGGTAGAGCGGCGTCGAGGCCACCAGTTCGGAGTGGGTTCCGGTGCCGATGACCTGCCCGTGGTCGAGCACCACGATCTGGTCGGAGTCGACCACGGTTGACAGCCGGTGCGCGATCACGATCAGGGTGCGGTCCACGGCGACCGCGTCGATCGCGGCCCGCATCTTCTGCTCGTTGACGCCGTCGAGGCTCGAGGTGGACTCGTCCAGCAGCAGGATGGGCGGCGCGGCCAGCAGGGCTCGCGCGATCGCCAGCCGCTGGCGTTCGCCGCCGGAGAGCATCACACCCGACTCGCCGACCGCCGCGCCGAGACCGGCCGGGTCGCGCTCGAGCACCTCGGAGAGGTTCACGGCGTGGAGCACGGCGATGCATTCCTCGTCGGTGGCGTCTGGCGTGGACAGGGTCAGGTTGTCCCGCAGCGAACCGGCCAGCACGGGGGCGTCCTGCTCGACGTAGCCGATCTGGGAGCGCAGGGCCGTGCGATCGAGGGTACGGATATCCAGTCCCCCCATGCGCACAACGCCGTCGGTCGGGTCGTAGAACCGCTCGATCAGGGCCAGGATGGTGCTCTTGCCGGCTCCGGACGGGCCGACCAGGGCGGTGCGCTTGCCGCGCGGGGCGTCGAAGGTGACCCCGCGGAGCACCGGGCGCGGCTCACCGGCGGCGTCGGCGTCGCTGCGCCCGGTCGCGCGTTCGGCGGCCTGCTCGGACGCCTGCTCGACGACCCGGTCGGAAACGTCGGCAGTGGCGGCAGCGGCGCGTTCGGCGGCCTGCGGGGCCATCCGGTCGGTGGCAGCAGCAGCAGTAGTGGCAGTGGCATCGGCAGCGGTGCCGCGTGCCGTGTCGGCGCGGTCCGCGGCCGCGACATCGGCCTCGGCCAGATCGGGTTCGGCCGGAGCAGCCTCCATCACGGCCGGAACCACGATGGCGGTCTCGAGCACGAACGGCGCCGCGACGGCGGTCTCGATCATCGCGTTCTCCGCGGCGACGAGTTCGGCGTCGGAAGCCGTGTGAGCGGAACGACCGGCACCGGACGGAACGGTGGCAGCAGAACCGATAGCACCAGCACCAGCACCAGCACCAGCACCAGCACCAGCACCAGCACCAGCACCAGCACCAGCACCAGCACCAGTACCAGTACCAGCACCAGCATCATCGCCGGCGGCCGACTCGGCCTCCGCGCTCGCGGCATCCGTCGCCGAGGGGGCGACCGAATAGCCGAACTGAACGTTCTCGAACGAAATCGCCGGGGCATCGGGCCGCACCGACTCGTTCGCGGCGCCGACCGTGATGGCCAGCGGCGCGATGTCGCGGTCGAACTGGTCCTCGGCGGGCAGGTCGATGATCTCCTGGATGCGTCCGAGGGCACCGAGCGCGGCGTTCACCGAGGTGATCGCGCCGAACGCCTGGCCGAGCGGCACGATCATCAGGAACAGGAACAGGATGAACGCGATCAGGTCCGCGATCGTGATTGTGTCGCTGGCCACGCGGAATCCGCCCACTCCGAGCACGACCAGGAACGACACCTGCATGGCGATTCCGGCGATCGGCACGACGAGGGCCGAGATCTTCGCGACCTGGATGCCCATCCGCCAGGCACCCATGGCGTCCTCCTCGACCGCGGCGATCTCCCGGTCGGTGGCGTTCGAGGCGCGCACGGTGCGCACCGCGCTGATGGCGCGTTCGACGCTGGCGGCGAGGTCGCCGACCTTGGCCTGCGCGGCCAGGCTGGCGGTCCGGATGCGCTGCGACAGCAGTGTGACGGTGACCACCGACACGGCGATCACCAGCACGGTCAGCCCGAGCAGCACCGGATCGATCACGAGCATGGCGATGAGCGCGCCGACGAACGTCAGCGACCCGCCGATCGCCTCGACGAGACCCTGAGTGAGCACGGCCCGCAGCAGCGTGGTGTCCGACCCCACCCGGGAGACCAGGTCGCCCGTGCGGCGGGTATCGAATTCGCTGATCGGGAGGCGCAGCATCCGCCCGATCAGTTTGCGGCGGCTGGACAGCACCACCCCTTCGCCGGTGCGCTGCAGCAAGTAGTGCTGGTAACCGCTGATCAGAGCGGAGATGACGACGAGCGCTACCAGGGCCCAGACCAGACCGCCGAGCGCGTCGCCCTCCTGCACGATGGTGATGACCTGGCTGACCAGGAGCGGCTGGGCGAGGCTGGCGGCGGCGCCGAGGATACTGAGCACGACCACGAAGCTGAGCACCTTCTTGTGCTCGAGCAGATACGGGACCAGCTGGCTGAACGTCGCGCGGGGTCCGCCGGCATCGGCGCCGCGGCGCCCCATCCGGCCGAGGCGACCACGGGCGGCAGGATGAGCGGTCGGGCCGGCGGTCGGTCGGTCGGTCGGTCGGGCGGTGGAACGGGGGCTGCGGGGGGTACTCACTGAATGAGCTTAACCGCATCCCGCTGCGTGTCGGCCCGGCGGTCTACAGTGAGGAACTGTGCCGGAGCCAGTTATCGTTGCCCAGAATCTCGTCAAGAAGTACCAGGATTTCGCCGCCGTCGACGGCATCTCCTTCGAGGTGGCACCCGGCGAATCGTTCGGACTGCTCGGCCCGAACGGGGCCGGCAAATCGACCACCATGCGCCTGGTGGGGGCCGTCTCCACCCGTACCGGCGGCGACCTGCGCGTCCTGGGCCTCGACCCGAACCGGTACGGCCCGGAGATTCGCTCCCGCCTCGGCGTGGTGCCGCAGGCCGACAACCTCGACACCGAGCTGCGGGTGCGTGAGAACCTGCTCGTCTACGGCCGCTACTTCGGCCTGCCGCGGGCGCAGGTGGCCCGGCGTACTGACGAGCTGCTGGCGTTCGCGCAGCTGGAGGACAAGGCGAAGTCGAAGGTCGACGCGCTATCCGGGGGCATGAAGCGACGCCTCACGATCGCGCGCGCCCTGATCAATGACCCGAGCATCCTGCTGCTCGACGAACCGACCACGGGCCTCGACCCGCAGGCCCGGCACATCCTCTGGGACCGCCTGTTCCGGCTCAAGGAGCAAGGCACGACCCTGCTGCTCACCACCCACTACATGGACGAGGCCGAGCAGCTCTGCGACCGCCTGGTTGTGATCGACAACGGTGTGATCATGGCCGAGGGTGCCCCGGCGCAGCTGATCCGCACCTACTCCTCCCGGGAGGTGCTGGAGGTGCGGTTCGGCTCCGACCTCAACGCCGATGTGGCGGCGCAGATCGCCGGCATGGGCGACCGCATCGAGGTGCTGCCCGACCGCATCCTGATCTACAGCGAGAACGGCGAGTCCGAGCTGGTGCGCATCGTGGACGCCGGCCTCACCCCGATCACCAGCCTGGTGCGCCGCTCCAGCCTGGAAGACGTGTTCCTGCGGCTGACCGGACGGACCCTGATCGAATGACAGCCGAGCACACCGGCGCCGCCCCGCCGCCCGGCTCCGTCGGCGACCGGGCCATCCGTTCCACCCGGCGCACCCGGCGCTGGGGCTCCTGGTATGTGGCCGAGCACCGCTTCCTGTCACTGCGCGCCTACGCCCAGACGGTCACGGTGACCGCGATCGGCAACCCGATCATCTACCTCTACGCGATGGGGGTCGGCCTGGCCACCCTCGTCGACGCCAACCTGGGCACGGATGCCGTGGGCGGGGTCAGCTACCTGGCGTTCGTCGCTCCCGCCCTCCTCTGCAGCGCGGCGATCGCCGTGGCCAGCGACGAATTCACCTACCCGATCATGATCGGCTTTAAGTGGAACCCGGTGTTCTTCGCGATGAACGCCGCCCCGATCCAGCCCGGCCAGATCATCAACGGCATCGTCATCGCGGTCTTCGTGCGCATGTTCGTCACCTGCGGCATCTTCTACGCCTTCATGCTGCTGTTCGGCGCGGTCCCCTCGGCGACCGGGTTTCTCGCGGTGTTCGTCGCCGTGCTCACCGGGCTCGGTTTCGGCGTGCTGCTGATGGCGTACACGGCCACCCTGACCGAGGACACCGGCCAGCTGGCCATGGTGATGCGCTTCGTCATCCTGCCGATGACCCTGTTCTCCGGCACCTTCTTCCCGCTTGCTGTGCTGCCGGTCTGGCTGCAGTGGATCGGCTGGATCTCCCCGCTCTGGCACGGCACCGAGCTGGCCCGCGTCTTCGCCTACGGGCTGAGCGAACCGCTCTGGATGAGCGTGCTGCACGTGCTCTACCTGGCGGTGCTGCTCGCTGTCGGCTGGGCCTGGGCCCGCCGCATCACGGCGAGGCGGCTGAACAAATGACCGGCACCGACCAGCGAACGGGTGCCCGGGCATCCGGCCCGCTCGGCGCGTTCTACGCCGGGAACGCCCGCAGCGTCATGCTCCGGGGCTGGCAGGCGACCCGGAGCACCAACTGGCTGGTCGTGGTCAGCGGCTTCTTCGAGCCGATCTTCTACCTACTCTCGATGGGCCTCGGCCTGGGCGCCCTGGTCGGCACGATCACGACCGAGTCGGGCCAGGAGGTGCCGTACGCGGCGTTCATCGCACCCGCGCTGCTCGCCGTCGCCGCCATGAACGGAGCCATCTACGACTCCACCTGGAACGTGTTCTTCAAGATGCAGTTCGCCAAGCTCTACGAGGGCATGCTGGCCACCTCGCTCGGCCCGCTGGATGTCGCGCTCGGCGAGATCTCGCTGGCACTGCTCCGTGGGGCGCTTTACGCCACCGGTTTTCTGGTCGTGATGCAGGCGCTCGGGCTCAACCTGTCTTGGTGGGCGCTGCTGGCCCTGCCGGCCGTGCTCCTGATCGCGTTCGGCTTCGCGAGCGTGGGGATGGCCGTCACGAGCTTCATGAAGACGTTCCAGCAGATGGACTGGATCACCTTCCTGCTGCTACCGATGTTCCTGTTCTCGGCCACGTTCTACCCGCTCAGCGTCTACCCGCAGCCGATCCAGTACGTGTTCCAGGCGCTCCCGCTCTGGCACGGTGTCGAGCTCGTGCGCGGCCTGACCACCGGCCAAGTCGACGCCGGGATGCTCTGGCACGTGCTCTACTATCTGGTGATGATCCTGCTCGGCCTGATCTTCACCACCCGGCGCCTGCGCACCCTCTTCCTCGACTAGCTCCCGCGCGCGACTAGCTCCCGTGCGCGACTAGCTCCCGTGCGCGACTAGCTCCCGTGCGCGACGCAACTGTTGCCCGTTCGGACAACTGTTGCTGGCACGCCGGCAACTGTTGTCCGATGCGGCAACATCTGCCTGCGCAGGTACACGGATGCCACCGCGCAGTGCCCGTTCCGGTTGAGAGTGACCCGCGGAACGGGCACTCTCGGCCGGAATGGGATCACTCGAACGTGTACGCGCGCAGCTTCTGCAGCAGCTGAGCGGTCGCGATCGCCGCCGCGGCCGCCTCCTCGCCCTTGTCCTCCTTCGAACCGGGCAGGCCGGCACGGTCCAGGCCCTGCTGCTCGTCGTCGAGGGTGAGCACGCCGAAACCGACCGGCTTGCCGGTGTCCAGCGCCACCCGGGTGAGGCCATCCGTCGCCGCCGACGACACGTACTCGAAGTGCGGCGTGCCGCCACGAATGATCACGCCGAGCGCGACGACCGCGTCGGCGCCGTTGTCGAGGGCCACCTTGCACGCCACCGGCAACTCGAAGCTGCCGGGCACCCGCACGAGCGAGTACCGGGCACCGGATGCCTCGAGCACCCGGGTCGCGCCGGCGATCAGTCCGTCGGTGATCACGTCATGCCACCGTCCGGCGACGATCACGATGTCCAGCCCGGTTCCGTCGATCTCGATCTCCGGGGAGCCTGCTCCGCTCATAGTGCGATTCCTTTCAGCATGTCTGCTTCGGCGATGTGGTGGCCCATCCGGTCGCGTTTGACCGCCAGGTAGTCCTGATTGTGCGCGCCGACGCCGACGACGAGCGGCACGCGCTCGATCACGGTCACGCCGTGCGCCTCGAGCTGGCGCATCTTCTCCGGGTTGTTGGTCAGCAGCCGCACGGAGGAGAGACCCAATTCGTGCAGGATGGCCGTGGCGGCGCCGTAGTCGCGGGAGTCGGCGGGAAGGCCGAGGGCCACGTTGGCGTCGAAGGTGTCCAGGCCCTCCTCCTGCAGCTTGTAGGCGCGCAGCTTGTTGATCAGCCCGATGCCTCGGCCCTCTTGGCCGCGCAGGTAGACGACGACCCCGCCGAACTCCTGGATGGTCTCCAGGGCAGCGTCGAGCTGGGGGCCGCACTCGCATTTGAGCGAACCGAACGCCTCACCGGTGAGGCACTCGGAGTGCACCCGCACGATGGCGCCGTCCACGGGGGTGCCGGAGACGATGGCGACGTGGTCGGCGCCGGTCATCCGGTCCCGGTAGGCACGCACCTGGAAGTGGCCGTGCCGGGTGGGAACCGTGGTCTCCACCTCGAAGTCGACCCGCGGCGACTCGAGGATCGGGCTGACCGTGGGCAGCTCGGTGTCGGTGTGGAACTCCTGCAGGTAGGCGATCAGGTCCTTGATCGTGATCACCAGCACGCCCTCGCGCTCGCCGAGGGCGAGCAGTCCGGGCAGGCGCATCATTTCGCCGTCTTCGGCGACGATCTCGCAGATCCCGGCTACCGGCACGAGGCCGGCCAGTTTCATCAGGTCGACGGCAGCCTCGGTGTGGCCGTCACGCTCGCGAACCCCGCCGTCCATCGAGCGCAGCGGCATGATGTGGCCGGGCCGGTGCAGGCTGGACGGCGTGGAGGCCGGGTCGGCCAGCACGCGCAGGGTGTGCGCGCGGTCGGCCGCGCTGATCCCGGTGCTGAGCCGGTCGGCCGCGTCGACCGAGACCGTGTAGTTCGTGCCGCGGGGGTCCTCATTGTTCTGCACCATCACCGGCAGGTCGAGCTTGTCGGCGAGGTCGTTGGTCATCGGCGCGCAGATGAAGCCGGAGGAGTACCGCACGGTCCAGGCGATCCACTCCTGCGTGGCCATCTGCGCGGAGATGATCACGTCGCCCTCGTTCTCGCGGCCCTCGTCGTCGGCGACGATGACCGGTTTCCCCAGCCGGAGGGCATCCAGTGCGGTGGGAATGTCGGCGAGGCTCATGAGTGGCTCCTTTTCGATCCCACGTCCGCCAAGGCGAGCATGCGCTCAACGTGACGGGCCAGGATGTCGGTTTCGATGTTGACGTGATCGCCGATCGTGCGCTGTCCCAGCGTCGTATGGGTGAGGGTTTCGGGGATGAGCGAGACTTCGAACCACTGGTCCGGATCGCTCGCCGGGCTGATGTTGCTGACGGTCAGCGAGACGCCGTCCACGGCGATGGAGCCCTTGCCCACCACGAGCGGGGCGAGTTCGGGGGAGAGGCTGAACCGCAGCACCCGCCAAGCCTCGCCGGGGGTGACGACAAGCAGGGTGCTGGTGCCGTCGATGTGGCCCTGCACGATGTGGCCGCCCAGGCGGTCGCCCACCAGGGCGGCGCGCTCGAGGTTGACCGGGCTGCCGGCGCGGGCGGCGTCGAGCGTGGACATGAGGAGGGTCTGGGCCATCACATCGGCCGTGAATGTGTCGCCGGTCCGCTCTGCCACGGTGAGGCAGACCCCGTTGACGGCGATCGAGTCGCCGTGGCCGGCGTCGGCGACGACTCGCGGGCCGCGGATGGTGAGGCGGGCCGCATCCGTGGATAGCTCCACCTTCTCGACGTGGCCGAGTTCCTCGATGATTCCGGTGAACATGGGTGTCCTATCTCGGCCGGGCAACGACGAGGAGGTCGTCGCCGAGTCGGTCGTAGTGGTCGATGGCCAGGCGGCGCTGGTCGGTGATTCCCGCCACCCCGATGTCGCCCAGGGCTAGCCGGGCGCCGCCGAGCAGCGTGGGCGCGAGGTACACGAGGTACTCGTCGACCAGGCCGGCCGCGACGAACGCGCTGGCCAGAGTGGGTCCGCCCTCGATGAAGGCGTGACGGATGCCGCGCCGGTGCAGGTCGTGCAGCACAGCCTGGAGATCGTCGGTGGCGAAGAACAGCGGCGGATGCGGGTGGGCACGGAGGGCGGCGTCGGCGGGGATGTCGCGGGTGCCGATCACGACCGGCACCGGCTGCGTGGGCAGCAGCCGTCCGTCGGCGTCACGGGCGGTCAGCGTAGGGTCGTCGGCGAGCACGGTGCCGGTTCCCACGATGATGGCGCCGGCTGCCGCGCGGCGCCGGTGCACGTCCTGCCGGGCCTCGGGGCCGGTTATCCAACGGCTGGTCCCGTCGTCGGCCGCCGCGCGTCCGTCGAGGCTCGACGCCCACTTGAGCGTCACGAACGGGCGCCCGAGACGGGCGGCGACGAGCCAGTCGGCGAGGAACGCCTCTCCCGCGCCGGCGAGCAGCCCGCCGGTGACGTCGATCCCGGCGCCGCGGAGCCGGTCGGCCCCGCCCGATGAATCGACACCGGGGTCGGCGACGGCGTAGACGACCCGGGCGACGCCGGCCTCGATCAGGGCGAGCGAGCAGGGGCCGGTGCGGCCGGTGTGGTCACAGGGTTCGAGGGTCACGACGGCGGTGGCTCCGCGGGCGGCGCCGGATGCGAGACGGCTCAGGGCGTCGACCTCGGCGTGGGGGGTTCCGGCGCCGCGGTGCCAGCCTTCCGCGAGCACCTCGCCCGTGCCTCCCACGAGCACGCATCCGACGCGGGGGTTCGGTCCGGTGGCCGGGCCGTTCGCGGCCAGCTCGAGCGCGCGCCGCATGGTGGCCTCGAGCGCCGCGATGTCGGTCATTCCCGTCCTGTCCGTCAGTGAACGGACTCCGGGTTTTCGGTGCGGCAAACACCTGGTGGGTCGCGCATACGCGAAACCCGCCGACCGACCGGGAAGGTCAATCGACTCGTGCGCCTCTCATCCGGACTTTAACCGTCGGTGCTGGAATTTCACCAGCTCAACCGTTCCGCTCTGGGAGCGGCACGGGTCGCGGACTTTCACCGCCGGTTCGGACTTACACCGACCCCGGAGCACGTTTCTTGTAACTACTACTAGTTATATCTCAACGCGTCGGCCGCGGAAGAATTCCCGGCGCTGCTAGCCAGATCGTGCACGGCTCTCACGACTCCGGCGGCACGGCGACGGACCGTTGGGGTGCCCGCGGCGGCCAGGTGCTGGCACCGAGTTCCCGGGAGATGTTCCGGGCCGTCTCGCGCAAGCCGTTCAGCACGCTGGTATCGGGAGGCCACTCGCTCGACGGAACGACGACGGCGACCGCGGCGATGACATTTCCGCGGGTGTCGACAATGGGCGCCGCGACCGACGACTCTCCCAGCACGGCCTCGTCCTCCTCGGTGGCGATGCCGTTGCCCGCGATCGAGGCGAACTGAGCGCCCAGCCGGGCCGGATCGGTGATCGTGGCGCCGGTGAGACTGCCCAGAGGCCGGCCGAGGAGTCCGGCGGCGTAGTCCGGGCTGTACGCGAGGAGCACCTTCCCCATCGCCGAGGCGTGGGCGGGAATGGCCAGGCCCGTCTCGGGCATCTGCTGGCTGCCGTCAGGGCGTTGGTTGTGGTGAATGATGATCACCTCATCGAACAATTGCACGCCCAGACGCGTGGACAGACCGGTTCTGCGCGCGAGTTCGAGGGTCCAGCGCATGGCCCGCGCACGCACATCAAGGGTGTCGAGGTAGACGTTCGAGAGTTTGAGCAGAGCCGGGCCGAGCATGTAGCGGTTGCCGCCGGGTTCCTGCGACACGAGACCGTGGCCCTGCAGCGATTTGACGATGCCGTGCACGGTGGAGACGGGCAGCCCCAGTTCGGCGGAGAGTTCGGTGATGCCGAGGTGGCGTGCGCCCTGGAGGGAAGACAGCACTTTCGCCGCGCGATCGATGGCTTGAATCACAGCTGCCCCTCAGGTTGGTCCTTTCAGTATGCCGCGTCACCGACGTCATTTCATTCTCCGTGTTGACATCGGGCATTCGTCCGGAGGATATTCGACATTGTCGAATTGCGTTCTGTATTTCTTTGAGTCGCGGACGAAGCAGCCTCGCGGATCCAGCTCGAAAAGTTCAACGGAGAGCAAACATGAAGATAATCCTGGAGGTCTCACCATGAAGAAACTGATCAATTCCCCGGAGACGGTTCTGGCCGATTCCCTTGTCGGCGTGGCGGCCGCCCACCCGGAAGTCCGGGTGGACCACGTCAACCGCATCATCTATCGCGCGGCCCCGACGAGAGCAGGCAAAGTCGCCCTGCTCTCGGGTGGAGGAACAGGTCATGAGCCCCTGCACGGCGGTTTCGTCGGCGTGGGCATGCTCGACGCGGCCTGCGCCGGAGCGGTCTTCACCTCGCCGACACCGGACCAGATGCTCGAGGCGACGAAGGTCGTGGATGGCGGAGCGGGTGTGCTCCACATCGTCAAGAACTACACCGGCGACGTGATGAATTTCGAAATGGGCGCGGAACTGGCGGCGGCGGAGACCGGGATCGAGGTGGCCGTGGTGGTCGTCAACGACGATGTCGCGGTCGAGGACTCGACATTCACCGCGGGACGCCGGGGCGTCGGCACCACTGTGCTGCTTGAGAAGATCGCCGGTGCGGCAGCCGAGGAAGGCCGCAACCTCGCGGCCGTCGCGGCCGTCGCCCGCCAGGTCAACGAGTCCGGCCGTTCCATGGGCGTGGCCCTCAGCAGCTGCACGGTTCCCGCGGCCGGCAAACCGACCTTCGAACTTCCCGAAGGCGAGATGGAGATCGGCGTGGGAATCCACGGCGAGCCGGGACGCCGCCGCGTGCCGCTGGCCGGGGCCGCCGAGGTCGCACGTCTGCTCGTCGAGCCGATCCTCGCCGACCTGGACTTCACCGGTGCCCCGACGATCGTGATGGTCAACGGGCTGGGTGGAACTCCGTTGATCGAGCTCTATGTCATGTATGCCGAGGTCAGGAAGGTCCTCGAAGCCGCGGGCGTCACCGTCGCCCGCTCGCTCGTGGGCAACTACATCACGGCGTTGGACATGGCCGGTTGCTCCGTCACGATCCTCAAGGCCGATGAGGACCTGCTCCACCTGTGGGACGCGCCGGTGAACACCGCCGGACTGCGCTGGGGGATTTAGCACCATGACGAATGACACCGTCACCCTCGACCAGCTCACCGGCTGGCTCACCCGTTTTCGCGACTTGGTGACCGACCACGTCGCCTACCTCACCGAGCTGGATTCGGCCATCGGCGACGCCGACCACGGCTCGAACATGACCCGCGGCATGGGGGCGGTCATCGAGAAGCTCCAGGCCTCACCGGCCACGGCCGTCGACGAGCTGTTCAAGGGCGTGGGCATGACCCTGGTGACATCGGTGGGCGGCGCCAGCGGCCCCCTGTACGGCACCTTCTTCCTGCGAATCGGCACCGAGGCAGGGCCGGTCGCCACCCTGGACGCGCCCGGTCTCGCGGCAGCGCTCCGTGCCGGTCTGGGTGGTGTCGTCGCCCGCGGCAAGGCCGAGGCCGGGGACAAGACAATGTTCGACGTCCTCGCTCCAGCTCTCGACGCGTTCGATGCCGCCCTCGTGGTGTCCTCCGACATCTCCTCGGCGGCCCGTGCCGCCCACACCGCCGCACAGTCGGGACGGGATGCCACCGAGCCCCTGCTCGCCCGCAAGGGCCGGGCAAGCTACCTGGGGGAGCGCAGTATCGGCCACATCGACCCGGGAGCCGCGTCGACGGCACTGCTTTTCCAGGCCCTGTCCGAGATCCTCGACGGGGAGTAGACCGTGATCGGGATCGTAGTGGTGTCCCACAGCCCCAAGCTCGCGAGGGCAGCGGTGGAGCTTGCCCTGGAGATGGTCGGCGTCGCCGGCCCGGCCATCGCGATCGCGGCCGGTGCCGGCGAGGGCGTGACCGGAACGGATGCATTCAAGGTCGCCGAGGCCATCGCCGAGGTTTCCTCTCCCGAGGGCGTGCTCGTGATGATGGATCTGGGCTCGGCCGTGATGAGCGCCGAAATGGCGCTGGAGTTCCTGGAAGACCCGGACATTCCCGTCCGGCTCAGCAGTGCTCCCTTCGTTGAGGGTCTGATGGCGGCGGTCGTGCGCGCCGCGGGTGGCGCCACCCTGGCCGAAGTTGAACGCGAGGCCCGGGGCGCTCTCGGCGCCAAGCAGAGTCACCTGGGCGACGAGGACCCGGCCGGGCTGACGGTCGATACCGGCCCGGCGGCGGAACACACGATCGAGGTGACGTTGCTGAACCCCGACGGCCTGCATGCGAGACCGGTTTCGATGCTCATCACCGCCCTCAGCACCCTCGAGGCCACGGTCACGGTTGCCAACCTCCGCACCGGCCAGGCCCCGGTGCCGGCCAACAGTCCGACGGCCCTGCTGACCGTCGGAGCCCGGAAGGGCGACACGATCTCCGTCGCCGCGGCCGGGAGGCAGGCCGTGGAGGCGCTCGAGGCCGTGAGCGACCTCGTGGGGAAGGGCTTCGGGGAGCTGGGGACCGTCCCCGCCCGCGCGCCCGAGCCGTCTCCGGCCCAACCGCAGGCTCGGCCAGCCAGCGGGGCATTGTCGAGCGGGCCACTGTCGAGCGGGCCACTGTCGAGCGGGCCATTGGGCGTGAGCCCTGGCCTGGCCGTCGGTCCGATTGTGCGCATGCCGGAGCCGCTGGATGAACCGGGACCGGTAGCCGAACTCCCGGTGAGCGAGAGAGAGGCGGCCGCGGATCGGATCGTGGCCGCCTCGGCATCCGTTGCCCTGACCCTCAGGGAGAAGGCTGCCCGGGTGTCGGGCGCGGCGCGGGGGATTCTGGACGCGACGGCGCTGATGGCCGAGGATCCGGGTCTGATCGATGCCGCAGTCTCCCGGGTGACCGGGCAGGGTGATGTTCCGGAGCGTGCCGTCTGGGCGGCCGTGGGCGAGGTCGCGGCGGTCTTCACGCAGCAGGGTGGCCTCCTCGCAGCGCGCATCCCGGACCTGAACGATGTGCGCAACCGAATCGTGTCCGAACTGCTCGGCCGGCCGGCGCCGGGCTTGCCGGATCGTTCCGAGCCGTATGTACTCGTGGCCCGGGACCTGGCCCCTGCCGACACGGCCCTGATCGACCCCGCGGTGTGCCGGGCGATCGTCACCGTCGAGGGTGGCCCGACATCCCACACGGCCATTCTCGCGCGGGCGCTCGGCCTGCCCGCCGTGGTGGCCGTCCGGGACGCGCTGGACCTGCCCGAGGGCAGCGTGGTCATCGTCGACGGCACGACCGGTGAGATCGTGGTGGATCCCACCGACGATCAGATGGTACGAGCCGAAGAACAGATCGGCCGGGTTGCCACCTTCGACGGCACGGGACAGACCAGGGACGGTCACCGGGTGCAGCTCCTCGCGAACGTGGCTTCGCCGGACAGCGTTGCCGAGGCGATCGAGGCGAAGGCCGAGGGGGTCGGCCTCTTCCGCACCGAGTTCTGCTTCCTCGACCACGCCGAGGCTCCCGGCCTCGACGAACAGGTGGCCGCCTACCGCCAGGTGTTCGCCGCATTCCCTGGGAGGAAGGTCACCATCCGAACACTGGATGCCGGGGCCGACAAGCCGCTGGCCTTCGTGACGGCGGCCGACGAGGTCAACCCTGCCCTGGGCATCCGGGGGTATCGCACCGCCTGGCGGCGGCCGGAGCTGCTGGACACCCAGCTGCAGGCCATCGCCACGGCGGCGGCTGCGGAGGACGCCGTCGTCGGCGTCATGGCGCCCATGATCGCGACCGTCGACGAGGCCGTGGACTTCGCGGCCCGCTGCGCCGCGCACGGACTGCACAACGTGGGCGTGATGATCGAGACGCCGGCCGCCGCCATCACCGCGGGCCCCATCCTCGAACGGGTGGACTTCGCGAGTCTGGGCACCAACGACCTCGCCCAGTACACCATGGCGGCGGATCGACTGATGGGGGAGCTCGCCCTGCTCAACGACCCCTGGCAGCCGGCGGTGCTGCGGATGATCCGGGAGGCCTGCCAGGCGGGGCTGGCGGCCGAGAAGCCGGTCGGGGTCTGCGGCGAGGCCGCGGCAGACCCGATGCTCGCCGCCATCCTGGTGGGACTCGGGGCGACCAGCCTGTCGATGTCCCCGCGCGCCCTCGGCGGCGTGGCAGAGCTCCTGGGCGCCGTGACGGTGGACCAGTGCCGGGATGCCGCGGTCGCCGCGGCCGACGCCGGCAGCACCGGTGCGGCCCGGTCCGCGGCCGCCGCGCTACTGGAGCCCGCGCGGGCGTAGGGATCAGGAAAAGGCGCTCGCGGGCGCCGGCTTCACGCCGGCCGCCCGCGGGCGCCGTCTTTGCACACACGTGCAGCGGCGCCCTTTGGAACCGCCGACACGCACGGGCAATTCCTGAATAGCATTCAGAAAAATGGCTGTTTGCGCCTGTTTCTGCGGAAAACCCGATCCGCTTGCCACGACCGCGACGTGGGCGCATGTGCCGGAATCGCGTTCGTCGTGCGGTCGCGCGGCCGCTGGCCACGGGGCATCCGGCATCGGCCCAAGCGGCGGGCGTAGTGTGAAATCTGTGCCCCGGAAGACCGGTTCACCGCCGCCGTCCCACGAAGATGTAGACGCAGTTCGACCAGGAAGAAGGTCCATCGTGACCACTCCAATCCGCACAGTCATGAGCCCCGGACGTTACGTCCAAGGCAAGGGAGCGATCGATCGCCTCGGCGAATTCGTCTCCCAGATCGGCTCCGCCCCTCTGATCGTCGCTGACGACGTCGTGTGGGGTTTCGCCGGGGAGCAGGTGTCGGCGAGCTTTGCCGCGGCCGACCTCCGCGTTGAACGGGTCGGATTCGGCCGCTTCGCGACGGCGTCCGCAGTCGACGCGCTGGTCGAGAAGATCCGCGCAACCAAGTCCGACGTGATCGTCGGCGTGGGCGGCGGAAGCACGATCGACTCCGCCAAGGCCGCCGGCTTCCTGGCCGGTATCCGCTGGGTCAGCGTGCCGACCGTGGCGTCGACCGATGCTCCCACCTCCGCGCTCTCGGTGATCTACACCGAGGAGGGTGAGTTCGTCGAATATCGTTTCTTCCCTCGCAACCCCGACCTCGTGCTCATCGATACCCAGATCGTGGCCAATGCGCCGGTCGAGTTCCTGATCGCCGGCGTCGGTGACGCTCTGGCGACCTGGCTGGAAGCCCGGGCCACGGCGGCCGCCAACGCGACCACGATGGCCGGAGGGCTGCCCACTCAGACCGGCACCGCGCTGGCCAAGCTGTCGTGGGACGTCATTTGGGAGAACGCCCTTCCCGCTCTCGATGCCGTGCGTGACAACCTGGTCACTCCGGCCCTCGAGAAGCTGGTGGAAGCGAATACTCTCCTGTCCGGACTCGGTTTCGAGTCGGGCGGCCTGGCCGCGGCTCATGCCATCCACAACGGCCTGACCGCGGCCCCGCAGACCCACGGGCTCACCCACGGTCAGAAAGTGAACATCGGCTCTTTGACCCAGCTGGTGCTCGAGGGCGCGCCCCGGGCTGAGGTGGAAGACTTCATCGAATTCACCACTCTGGTCGGATTGCCCACAACGCTGACCGAGATCGGTCTCGGCCTGGACGACGAGAAGGAGCTGAGGGCCATCGCCACGGCCTCAACCCTGCCGGGTGAGACGATCCACAACATGCCGTTCGTGGTCACGGCAGACGACGTTCTCGACGCCCTCAAGTCGATCGAGCGGCTTTCCCGCTCCGTGCGTGCGGCGCGGGGACTGCCTGCCCCCATCCCGTACGTGCGGAAGCACTGAGTCGTTCGCGCTGACGCACTGACCCGTCGCTCCGCCGGTTGCCACGAACGTCCACTGGCCGCCGGCGGGCCTTCCTCATGGTCCCTCGCAGAGTGCCCGGGCGGTGCTCTCGTCGATGAACAGGTCGGTGATCAGGCCGGCCGCCAGCGCCCCTCGGAGGCTGTCCACCTTGGACCTGCCCGAGACGACGCAGATGCGCCGGGGGGTGCGGCGCAACACCGACAGTTCCGGGCCGGTTCCGCGTTCGTTGAGCGGGATTCCGTCGGTCGAGCCGTCCGCGCGATAGAAGACCGTCGCGACGTCGCCGACGACCCCCGCGTCGCTGAGCGCGTCGAGCTCGTCGTCGTCCAGGTAGCCGCCGACATAGACGTGGCTGGGCACATTCGAGAAGGGTGAACCCACGCTGAAAAGGGCGACGTCCATGTTCCTCTGCATCTCCAGCAGTCGGCGCAGGCCGCGTTCCCGCCAATACGCCGTGCGCGTGGCGGGGTCGTCGAAGAAGGTGGGAACCGGGAACTGTTCCAGGCGGGCGCCGAACGCGGTGCTGAACCGCTGCAGGATCTCGTTGGCGTAGTCGAGTCCGGTGCTGCGCGTGTTGCCGGCGCCGTTCAGCTGTACGATCTGCGCATTGTGTGTGCGTTTGGGGGTCACGTGGCGGCTGACCGCATTCATCGTGGAGCCCCAAGCGATGCCCATGATCATGTTCGAGTCGACGAACTCGCCGAGAATCCGTGCAACCGACAGGGCCACTCGTTCCAAACGGTCGACGTCGCTCGCGTGGTCGGGTACCGGCACGACGTGCGCGGTGACCTGGAAGCGGTCCAGAATCAGTTTCTCCACCCGGCTCGTCGCGTCGAGGGGGGATCTGATCTGGATGTCGACCAGCCCGCTGGCCCTGGCCTGGCTGAGCAGGCGGGACACCGAGGAGCGAGAGGTGTGCAGCTCCCGCGCGATGGCGTCCATGGTCAGGTCCTGCATGTAATAAAGGTGAGCGGCCGTGAGCGTATCGCTGGTGCGGTCGGACAGGGAGAGGTCGTCCGGATGGGTCATTCTGACTCCTTGCACATATGTTCAAACCGCTTGACCATTTGTGTAGAACCTAGCAGGGTTGGTAGAGTTCCCGCTCTCCCGAATGCGATTGCGGGCCGGCTGTGACAGAACATCACGGTTTCTACCCCCACAGAGAAGTGAGCGAATCAGTGCTGTCCACACCCGATCAGTCATCCTCCGCCCCGCCTCAGTCCAGTGGCGCTGCCGCCCAGGCGGCCATCCAGGACCGGCCCCGGGCCCAGGTCCTCATCATCGGAGCTGGCATCAACGGCATCGCGACTTTCCGCGATCTGGCCCTCCAGGGCGTCGATGTAGCCATCGTCGACAAGGGCGACTACGTCTCCGGGGCCTCCTCGGCGTCCTCGCACATGATTCACGGCGGCGTGCGCTACCTGGAGAACGGCGAATTCCGCCTCGTCAAGGAGTCGGTCGAGGAGCGCAACAGCCTCCTCAAGATCGCCCCCCACTACGTCAAGCCGCTCAAGACGACCATCCCGATCTACTCCACCGTCTCCGGCGTGATGTCCGCGCCGATGCGTTTCCTCACCCACAAGCAGGGTGCGGCCCAGGAACGCGGAGCGCTGCTGATCAAGATCGGCATGATGCTCTACGACTCCTTCTCCCGCGACGGCGGCAACGTGCCCCGGCACGAGTTCCTCGGACGGAAGGCATCGCTCAAGCTGCTGCCGCAGATCAACCCGAGCCTCAAGTACACGGCCACCTACTACGACGCCTCCATGCACGACCCGGAGCGCCTCGCCCTCGACGTTTTGTTCGATGGCTTGGCAGCCGGCACCCACGCCCGCAGCGCCAACTACATCGAGGCCGTCGGCATGGATGCCGCGGGCGTGCGCCTCCGCAACACGGTCACCGGTGCCGAATTCAGCTTTGAAGCCGACATCGTCGTCAACACGTCCGGACCCTGGACCGACCTCACGAACACGGCCCTCGGCCAGGCCAGCACCTACATGGGCGGCACCAAGGGCTCGCACGTCGTGCTCGACAACCCGGAGTTGCTTGCCGCGACCGGCGGCCGCGAGATCTTCTTCGAGCACAAAGACGGCCGCATCGTGCTGATCTACCCGCTCGCGGGACGCGTTCTGGTCGGCACGACCGACCTCGAGCACGACATGACCCAGCCGGCGCGCTGCACCGAGGCCGAGGTCGACTACTTCTTCGAACTCGTCAATCACGTCTTCCCGAAGGTGGCCGTGGACCGGTCGCAGATCGTGTTCCGGTTCGCCGGCGTGCGCCCGCTGCCCCGCCACGACGACGAGGCGCCCGGTTTCGTCTCCCGTGATTACCGCATCGAGTCGCGCCCGCTCGGAGCCCGGCCCGGCACCCTGCTGAGCCTGGTCGGTGGCAAATGGACGACCTTCCGCGCCCTCGCCGAACACATGAGTGGTGACATCCTGACCCTGCTCGGCAAGCAGCGCACTGTCTCGACGGTCGGGTTGGCCATCGGTGGTGGCCGTGACTTCCCGGCGACGGACGCCGCACGCCGGGTCTGGGTTGCAGCCAACGGCAAGCAGGTCGGCACCGAGCGGGCCGACGTGCTGCTGACCCGGTACGGCACCCGCGCCACCGAGGTGATCAGTTGGCTCACCGCCGAACCGGACGCTCCGCTCGCGCAGCACCCTGGGTACACCCGGCGTGAAATCGAGCTCATCGCCTCCACGGAATCGGTCATGCACCTGATGGACCTGCTGCTGCGCCGCACCAGCATCGCCTTCCGCGGCGAAGTGACCCTGCCGTTGCTCACCGAGCTGGCCGGCGTACTCGCGCCGATCCTGGGTTGGGACGCCGCTCGGTGCGCGCACGAGGTCGACACCGCGGCGAACACGCTGCTCGACCTGTACGGCGTGCATCTGGCCCCGGTGGACACGCCGGTCGCCCCGGCCGTCTAGGGCGGCTCGGAACCGCGAAACAGAACGGAACAGCTCGGAGGGCAGGCGGTCCCTGTGGCCGCCTGCCCTCCGTTCGCACTGACCCCCACCACCCGGCCGGGGGTGCGGTCTACCGACTCATTGCCTGATCTGCACAAACGTGCACCGCGGTCTGCGCAATGGGCGGCCTCGAGTCGCTAGGTTTTTTACTGTTCGTTTTTCTCGCTTCACTCATTTCAATCATTTAAAAGGATGTCAACGTGGACAATCTCGGTATCGTGTTCCTTTCGGAAGTGGTGGGAACCGCGCTCCTCGTCCTACTCGGCTGCGGGGTGGTCGCCAACGTCGCCCTCACAAAGAACAAGGGCTTCGGCGGCGGTTTCCTGATGGTCACCATCGGCTGGGGCCTCGCAGTCTTCGCCGGCGTGATCGTCTCCTACAACTCGGGCGCCCACCTGAACCCCGCCGTGACGCTTGGACTCGTGTCCTCCGGGGCCACCGAATTCGGCTCGGGAGTTCCGGTCAACGCCGTGTCCGTGGCGGCGTACATCGGGGCCCAGATGGTCGGTGCCATCCTGGGTGCCGCCTTCGTCTGGCTTGCCTACAAGCAGCACTTCGACCAGGAACCGGATCCGGCCAGCAAGCTCGGCGTGTTCGCGACCGGCCCGGCCATCCGTTCGTACGGCTGGAACCTGGTCACCGAGATCATCGGCACCTTCGTTCTCGTTTTCGTCGTCATCGCGTTCGGTGGCGGACGCCAGGGCGAGAACGGCGGCCTGGCAGCCCTCGGCGCCCTGCCGGTGGCCCTGCTCGTAATCGTGATCGGCACCTCGCTCGGTGGACCGACCGGCTACGCGATCAACCCCGCCCGTGACCTCGGCCCGCGCATCGCGCACTTCCTGCTGCCGATCCAGGGCAAGCGTTCCTCTGACTGGGCCTACTCCTGGGTGCCCGTCGTCGGCCCTGTCATCGGTGGCCTCCTGGCCGGGTGGACCTCCGCGTTCCTCCTGCCGATCCTGGCCTAGGCATCCGCTCGTCTCTTCTCCCTTGCTCTTCCCGTCTCGTTTCTGAACAACCGTGTACCCAGCATTGACAAAGGAGTTAACAATGGCAAAGTACGTCATCGCAATCGACCAGGGAACGACCAGCTCCCGTGCGATCATCTTCGACAAGGCCGGCTCGATCATCTCGACCGGTCAGCTCGAACACAAACAGATCTTCCCGCGGGCAGGCTGGGTCGAGCACGACCCGATGGAGATCTGGAACAACACCCGTGAGGTCATCGGCCAGGCTCTGGCCAAGGCCAACCTGACCCGCCACGACATTGCGGCCGTGGGCATCACCAACCAGCGCGAGACTGCCGTCGTCTGGGACCGCAACACCGGGCTTCCCGTCTACAACGCGATCGTCTGGCAGGACACCCGCACCCAGCCCATCGTCGACCGTCTCGCCGCTGACGGTGGCGTCGAGCGCTTCAAGGCCAAGGTCGGCCTGCCGTTGGCGACATACTTCTCCGGCACGAAGATCGTTTGGATCCTCGAGAACGTCGAGGGTGCCCGCGAAAAGGCTGAGGCCGGCGACCTCATGTTCGGAACGACCGACACCTGGGTGCTCTGGAACCTCACCGGTGGCCTCGAGGACGGCGTGCACCTGACCGATGTCACCAACGCCAGCCGCACCATGTTCATGGACCTGAAGACCCTGCAGTGGGATGACGAGATCCTCGCCGCGTTCGACGTGCCGAAGTCGATGCTGCCCGAGATTCGCTCCTCCTCCGAGGTCTACGGCGTCGCCAGCGGCCACAGCCTGCTGCGCGAGACCCCGATTTCCGGCATCCTGGGCGACCAGCAGGCCGCGACGTTCGGGCAGGCGGCCTTCGACCAGGGCGAAGCCAAGAACACCTACGGCACCGGTAACTTCCTGATCTTCAACACCGGTACCGAGATCATCCACTCCAAGAATGGCCTGCTCACGACGCTCGGCTACAAGCTCGGCGACGCCGAACCGCACTACGCCCTGGAGGGCTCCATCGCGGTCACCGGCTCGCTCGTGCAGTGGCTGCGCGACAACCTGGGCATCATCAACACGGCCGAGGAGATCGAAGCGCTCGCCCTGTCGGTCGAGGATAACGGCGGTGCCTACTTCGTGCCCGCCTTCTCCGGCTTGTTCGCGCCGTACTGGCGTGCGGATGCCCGTGGCGCCCTGGTCGGCCTCACCCGCTACGTGAACAAGGGCCACATCGCCCGCGCCGCCCTCGAAGCGATCGCGTACCAGAGCCGCGAGGTGCTGGACGCGGTCAACGCCGACTCCGGCGTGCCGCTGACCGAGCTCAAGGTCGACGGCGGCGCCTCGGCCAACGACCTGCTGATGCAGTTCCAGGCGGACATCCTCGGCGTGACCGTCGTGCGCCCGGTGGTGGCGGAGACGACCGCCCTGGGTGCCGCCTACGCGGCCGGCCTGGCGGTCGGCTTCTGGAACGACCTCGACGAGCTTCGGTCCAACTGGCAGGAGGATGCCCGCTGGGAGCCGAGCATGGACGTCGCCGAGCGTGACCGTCTGCTGCGCAACTGGAAGAAGGCCATCACCAAGTCCCTCGACTGGGTCGACGCCGACGTGGTCTAGCTCCCACAGCCGCGCGCATCCCGCGCACCCCACCCACCGAGACCCGGCGGCCACACCTGGCCGCCGGGTCTCGGCATCCCTCCCTCCGTCACGGGAAGTTCCCCGGAGACCCTTCTCCCGGGTGATGTGTGGCTAACTCAGGAAATCTACACCGGCCGAGCCCCAGCACGCCGGACCAGTGCGGTCCGTCCCCAGTGGCACGGCCATTCCTCCTGAGTTAGCCCCGGGTAGGCGGTGCAACCGCTCGTCCTCCACAGCACGGGTTGACCGGAGCAGTCCACACGTCGGCGCAAACGCGGCGGACGGAGTCCGTGCTGTCCACACTGTCGACATGACTTGGGCAGAATATTTCCGCGTCCACAATGTGCAGATCGCCGAGACCGAGGCTCTCAACGCCGCCGGCGCCAATTGGCGGGTGCTGAGGGCGGCTGTGGAGAGTGGCTATCTGGTCCGGGCGCGCCGCGGTCACTACGCGCTTCCCGATACGGATGCGCACGTCCTCGAAGCGGTGCGGCTGGGCGGGCGGCTCGCCTGCATCTCCGCGGTCGCGAACTCCGGGATTTTCGTTTTGGACAGCACCTTCGCGCACATCCACCTCGACCCCACCGCTTCCCGGTTAAGGGCCCCGCACGATCGTTTTCAGCGGCTTACCACCCAGAATCGAGACGGTGTGGAACTCCATTGGGGTCAGCTGCTCGATCCAGCCGGTGGCTCCGAGTGCCGCATCGGGCTGGCCGATGCGCTGGTCCAGGTTTTCCGGTGTCAGAAACCGAGATTCGCGATCGCCTCGCTCGACAATGCCTTATTCAAGAGATTGCTTACGGCTCAGGCCGTGTCGCAGATCTTCGCAGCCCTGCCCGCGGAATTCCAGTCCCTGCGCCGGCTCATCGACTGCCGAAGTGAATCAGGCCAGGAGACCGTGCTTCGCCTCGTGATCAGGGGAGCAGGCTTCGACGTCGAGATCCAGGTTGAGATCGGGGGCGTCGGCCGCGTCGACATGGTCGTGGAGGGGCGCATCGTGGTCGAAGCCGACAGCCGGCAGTTCCACGACGGTTGGGAGGCGCACGCGCGGGACCGCTCCCGCGATTGCGACCTCGCCATGCGGGGCTACCTGACTCTGCGAGTGCTCTACCGGGACATCATCCACCACCCCGAGCGCGTCATCGCCGCGATCACGGGCCTGCTGGCGGCAGCCGGCCACTACCGAACCTTCATCGTCTAACCTGCCTCCGGTTCCTCGGTCCGGCCGGGCCGTAGCGCCCGGTGCGGGCGAATCCGGCTTCCCGGTGCGGCCGGGCCGTAGCGCCCGGTTCCGGCGAATCCGGCCACCCGGTCAGACAAGAGTTCTATGCCCGCACCCGTGTGGCTAACTCAGGAAATCGACCCAAGCGCGGTGTCAGATCCGGACTTTCCGGGCGTGGAGGGCAACGGTCGTTACGGATGTCCTGATTTAGCCACACAATGTTGGGCCGCTCCCGCGCCGAAACCCGAGCGCCCGACAGTGAGGCCGGGTACCGCGCGCAGCAGAGCGGCCTGCCAGTGGATCCGTCGCCCTGGGCCCGAGGTTCGTCTCCGTGTGGCCAACTCAGGAGATTGGCCGAGACATACAACCAATTCCGCGATTTTCCGGGGCGAATGCGAACCGAGGCGACGGATATCCTGAATTCGCCACACGTCGAACCGAGAACGAAGACTCCCTGCCGACCCAGCAGTGGGGCCGTCGACGGGCCCGGGCCGCCGGCGCGGATCCCTCGACTCTAGCGGCGGGGCAGCAGGCCGACGCGGTCGTAGGCGCGCGCCAGCGTTTCGTTGGCCACGCCAGCCGCCCGGTCAGCGTTCTGGGCCAGGAGACGGTCGAGTTCGGCGGGGTCGTCGAGCAGTTCGAGCACCCGTGCCCGGATCGGCCCGAACGTGCCGGTGACCACCTCGGCGAGCCCCTTCTTCAGGTCACCGTAGCCGCGGCCCGCGTATTCGTCCTCGATCGACTGGATGCTGCGGGAAGCGAGCACCGAGTAGATCGTGAGCAGATTGGCCACGCCCGGCTTGTTCTCGCGGTCGAAGACCACGCCGCCCTCGGCATCCGTGACCGCGCGCATGATCTTCTTGGCCGTCACCGCCGGCTCGTCGAGCAGCCAGATCACGCCGGCGTGCGACTCGGCCGACTTCGACATCTTCGACGTCGGGTTCTGCAGGTCGTAGATCTTCGCGGTCTCCTTGACGATGGCGACCTCGGGCACCGTGAACGTCTGCCCGAACCGGGCGTTGAAGCGCGCGGCGAGGTCGCGGGTCAGTTCAACGTGCTGGCGTTGGTCCTCACCGACCGGCACGATCTGGGTGTCGTACAGCAGGATGTCCGCGGCCATCAGCATCGGGTACGCGAACAGTCCCACGGTGGTCGCGTCCGATCCCTGCCGGGCGGACTTGTCCTTGAACTGGGTCATCCTGCTGGCCTCGCCGAAACCGGTGATCGTGTTCAGCACCCAGGACAGCTGGGCGTGCGCGGCGACATGCGACTGCACGTACAGCGTCGACGCCGACGGGTCGATGCCGCTAGCGATGTACTGCGCGGCGGTGCGCCGGGTGTTCTCCCGCAGCTTCACCGGGTCCTGCGCCACGGTCAGGGCGTGCAGGTCCACGATGGAGAAGTACGCGTCATGGGTCTGCTGCAGCGCCTTCCAGTTCAGGAGGGCGCCGATGTAGTTGCCGATCTGCAGGGAATCGGCGCTCGGCTGCATGCCCGAGTAGAGGCGGGGCTTGGTCATGGGATCAGATCTTTTCGTAGCGTGTTGCCTCCGGCAGAGCCGACGGCGCGAGATGGAGTGGGAGGTCAGATGAAGTAGTCGACGACCACGGGGGTGTGGTCGGACCAGCGCTGGTCGTAGGCGGCCGCGCGGTCGACCGCGTAACCGGTGACGGATGCCGCGAGCGCCGGCGTCGCCAGCTGGTAGTCGATCCGCCAGCCGGTGTCGTTGTCGAACGCCTGGCCGCGCCACGACCACCAGGTGAACGGCCCGTCCACTTCGCCGGCCCAGCGGCGTCCCACGTCGACCCAGCCGAGACCGGCCCCGGCGTTGTAGTCCGGGGCGTCCTCGGCGCCGACGATGCGGTCGAAGTAGGCGCGCTCCTCCGGCAGGAACCCGGCGCGTTTCACGTTGCCGCGCCAGTTCTTGATGTCGAACTTGCGGTGGCCGACGTTCAGGTCGCCGAGCACGACGACCCGGTCGCTGTGCGCGGCGAGCTCGGGCAGCCGAGCGAGCATGGCGTCGAGGAACTTGTACTTCTCGACCTGCTTCGGCGTGCCGACCTCGCCGGAGTGCACGTAGGTGCTCACGACCGTGATCAGTGTGCCGTTGACCTCGTAGTCGGCCTCGAGCCAGCGGCCTGCGCTGTCGAATTCGGCTGCGCCGAGCTCGACCCGGTGGATGGCAGCGGTCGACCGGCTGGCCAGGGCCACCCCGGCCCGGCCCTTCGCGGTGGCGGCATCGTGCAGGATGCTCCACTCCGGCCCGAGCAGACCCTCGAGGTCCTCGGTCGAGGCGCGCACCTCCTGCAGGGCGAGGATGTCCACGTCCCGCTCAGCCAGCCAGTCGCCCATGCCCTTGCGGAAAGCGGCGCGCACGCCGTTCACGTTCACGCTCGCGATCCGCAGCCGCGTGCCGCCTGCCCCGGATGCGGCGGATGCGGCGGATGCGGCGGAGGAGGCAGGGTCGGCAGCGGCGGGGCCGGTGGCGGCAGTCGAGGCGGAAGGCATTCCCCGATTCTACTTTGGCTCGGGCTCCGACCCGTCGGCCTGAAGCTCTGCGGCCCGCTTCTCGGCGGCGCGCAGGCGGCGGCCGGTGAGCAGCCGGCGGGGCCAGGTTGCGGTGTCGTGCGCGAGGCGGGCATCCCGGAGCTCGGCCAGCACCACCACCCGGAACGCCTCCTCCTCCCGCAGGCGCTTCTCGGTGGCGACCTCGTCCGCGCTGATCCGGCGCGGAGACAACCCGCCGTCGTCCATGCCGACGGCGATCCAGGATGCCGCGAGCAGCGTCAGCGTGCTGGTCAGGTTGAACCAGATCAGAAGCCCGATGATCACCGCGAAGGCGGCGAGCAGCGGATTGCGGCCGGCGCCGGCGAGCAGCGTGCTGCCGAGGATCTTGAGCACGCCGAGGCCCGCCGCGCCCAGGACGGCGCCGGTGATCAGCTGGCGGAACGGGATCCGCACCCGGGACAGCACCCGGAACAGTGCGGCGAGGGTGATGGTGTCGATCAGGAGCACGAGGAGCAGCCCGACCGAGCGGGCGGCGGCGTTGAACCAGAAC
This sequence comes from Cryobacterium sp. TMT3-29-2, assembly GCF_004564305.1. Classification (NCBI taxonomy): domain Bacteria; kingdom Bacillati; phylum Actinomycetota; class Actinomycetes; order Micrococcales; family Microbacteriaceae; genus Cryobacterium; species Cryobacterium sp. TMT3-29-2. The sequence continues at coordinate 94,816 of NZ_SOGK01000095.1, read as the reverse complement.
GAATCCCGGGACACTCCGAACAGCCCGAACAGCGCCCCGAGCGCCTCGGTGCTCGCGATCGAGATCAACGCCGACAGCACCAGCACCACCGCAAACAGCAGGCCGAGGCCCAGTTCCCGCAGCTTGACCAGGAGGATGAAGGTCTTGTCTGGCGGCATCCGGAAGATCGTGCGCACCGCGAGCGCCGTATTCGAGAGCCAGCCGAGCACGGTGGCGAGCAGGCCGACCAGAGCGAAGGCGCCCGACCAGCCCAAGACCCGGGCGTTGGCGAGGTCGCTCGGGTCGATCACGCCGTCCTCGCCGATCAGCCCGGGGACGGACTGGTTGATGAAGGAGTAGAGCGTCAGCTCCAGGTCGGGGTTCGACGTGATCCATAGCCCGGCGATGGAGAAGGTCAGCCAGAGCGCGGCGAACGTCGCGAAGATGGCCTGGTACGACATGCCGGCGGCGAGGATGCCGCCGCCGCTCTCCCCGAAACGGGTGAAGACCCGCACCGGGCGCGAACGCATGACCCGGCCGATGAGCGTCTTGGTCCGGTCGATCACCGCGGGAGTATTCACCAGTTCAGCCTAGGCGGCGGCCGTGCGGTCGAGAACGCGAAAGGCCGGTCTCGCCACGGACGTTCGTCGTGGGGAGACCGGCCGGTCGAGTCCGTGCGGCTACAGGGTGCCGCGCAGCATGGCCTGCTTGACCTCGGAGATGGCCTGCGTGACCTGGATTCCGCGCGGGCACGCCTCGGTGCAGTTGAAGGTTGTGCGGCAGCGCCACACGCCCTCCTTGTCGTTCAGGATGTCGAGGCGCACGGCGGCGTTATCGTCGCGCGAGTCGAAGATGAAGCGGTGGGCGTTGACGATCGCGGCCGGACCGAAGTACTGTCCGTCGGTCCAGAACACCGGGCAGCTCGAGGTGCACGCGGCGCAGAGGATGCACTTGGTCGTGTCATCGAAGCGTTCGCGCTGGGCGACGGTCTGGATCCGCTCCTTGCCGTCGGCGGGGGCGCTGTTCGCCACCAGGAACGGCTGCACGGCACGGAACGATTCGAAGAACGGCTCCATGTCCACGATCAGGTCCTTCTCCAGCGGCAGGCCCTTGATCGCCTCCACGTACACCGGCTTGGTGATGTCGAGGTCCTTGATCAGGGTCTTGCAGGCCAGGCGGTTGCGGCCGTTGATGCGCATGGCATCCGAGCCGCAGATGCCGTGCGCGCAGGAGCGTCGGAAGCTGAGACTGCCGTCCTGCTCCCACTTGATCTTGTGCAGGGCGTCGAGCACGCGGTCCGTCGGGTACATCTGCACGTCGAAGTCGTCCCAGTGCGGTTCGTCGTCGACCTCCGGGTTGTACCGGCGGATGATCAGGGTGACGGTGAAGGACTGGATTTCCTCCGGCACGACGGGGGCGCCCGCGGTCGTCGGTGCGGTTTCGGTGGCGGTAGCGGTACTCAACTCAGTACTTCCTTTCCATCGGCTGGTAGCGCGTGATGGTGACCGGCTTCCAGTCGAGCGCAATGTGGTCGGCGGCGTCGGCGGAGAGCGGGTCTCCGGTCAGGTAGGCCATGGTGTGCACGAGGTAGTTTGCGTCGTCGCGCAGGGGAAAGTCGTCGCGCATGTGCCCGCCGCGGCTCTCCTTGCGATTGCGCGCAGAGAACACGACGACCTCGGCCAAGTCGAGCAGGAAGCCGAGTTCGACGGCCTCGAGCAGGTCGGTGTTGAACCGGCGACCCTTGTCCTGCACGCCGATGTTCTTGTACCGCTCGCGCAGGCCGTGGATCACGTTGGTGACGTCGGAGAGCGACTCGTCGGTGCGGAACACCTGCGCCTTGGCGTCCATTGTCTCCTGCAGCTCCTTGCGGAGCACGGCGATGCGCTCGGTGCCGGTCGAGGTGCGGATGCCTTCCAGCAGTTCCCGCACACCCTGGGCCGGGTCGGCCGGCAGCGGCGTGAACTCGGCCGTCTTGACGTAGGCGACGGCGTTGTTTCCGGCGCGCTTGCCGAAGACGTTGATGTCGAGCAGCGAGTTGGTGCCGAGGCGGTTGGAGCCGTGCACGGACACGCAGGCGCACTCGCCGGCCGCGTACAGGCCGGGCACGACGGTCGTGTTGTTGCGCAGCACCTCCGCGTTCACGTTGGTCGGGATCCCGCCCATCGCGTAGTGGGCGGTGGGCATGACCGGCACCGGCTCGGTGACCGGGTCGACGCCCAGGTAGGTGCGGGCGAACTCGGTGATGTCGGGCAGCTTGGTCTCGAGCACCTCGGCGCCCAGGTGGGTGCAGTCGAGGTAGAGGTAGTCCTTGTTCGGACCGGCGCCGCGGCCTTCCGCGACCTCCTTGACCATGCAGCGGGCGATGATGTCACGCGGCGCGAGGTCCTTGATGGTGGGCGCGTAGCGCTCCATGAACCGTTCGCCGGCGGCGTTGCGGAGGATGGCTCCCTCGCCGCGCGCGCCCTCGGTGAGCAGGATGCCCAGGCCCGCCAGGCCGGTCGGGTGGAACTGGAAGAATTCCATGTCCTCGAGCGGCAGGCCCTTGCGCCACACGATGCCCACGCCGTCGCCGGTGAGGGTGTGCGCGTTGGAGGTGGTCTTGTAGATCTTGCCGAACCCACCGGTGGCGAAGATGAACGCCTTCGCCTGGAAGACGTGCAGTTCGCCGGTGGAGAGGTCGTAGGCGACGACGGCCGACGGCTGGTCGACCCCGTCGACCGGTGTCATGACCAGGTCGAGAACGTAGAACTCGTTGAAGAAGTTGATGCCGCGCTTGACGCAGTTCTGATACAGCGTCTGCAGGATCATGTGGCCGGTGCGGTCGGCGGCGTAGCACGCCCGGCGGACGGGCGCCTTGCCGTGATCGCTGGTGTGGCCGCCGAATCGGCGCTGGTCGATCTTGCCCTCCGGCGTGCGGTTGAAGGGCAGGCCCATGTTCTCGAGGTCGATGACCGCGTCGATTGCTTCCTTGGCGAGGATCTCGGCTGCGTCCTGGTCCACCAGGTAGTCGCCACCCTTCACCGTGTCGAAGGTGTGCCATTCCCAGTTGTCCTCTTCGACGTTGGCGAGGGCCGCGGCCATCCCGCCCTGCGCCGCACCCGTGTGCGAACGCGTCGGGTACAGCTTGGAGATCACTGCGGTGCTGGCGCCGGAGCCGGCTTCGATGGCGGCACGCATGCCGGCGCCACCGGCTCCCACGATGACGATGTCGAACTTGTGATAGTGCACACCGGCGATGACGGTGGACTCAGAGGGCGCGGTTACAGCATCCGTAGTCATGTGTGTGTTAGCAGCTCCTAGCTGGCCGGGCAGAACGAGGGGAGAAGGTCGGCGGGCGAGCCGGCCGGGCAGGGATCGAACGTGAAGACCACGAGGGTGCCGAGCACGATCAGGATCACGACGGCCGCCAGGATGGCGGACTTCAGGATGCCTCGGGTCAGGCGCTGCGTGGCGTAGTCGTTGACCAGCGTGCGCATGCCGTTGCCGCCGTGGATCAGGGCGAGCCAGAGCATGAGCACGTCCCAGACCATCCAGAACGGGGTGGTCAGCTTGCCGGCGACGAAGGCGAAGTTGAGGGCGCTGACGCCCTCGCCGACCATCAGGTTGACGAAGAGGTGGCCGAAGATGAGCACGACCAGAACGACGCCGGAGACGCGCATGTAGATCCAGCCCCACTTCTCCCAGTTCACGCCGCGGGATCGCGGCGCGCGGGAATAGGGGCTGCGGGGAGCTTCGATTGTGGATGTCATGGCTCTCCCCGCTTAGTGGCTGAACACGTTGATCAGGTGGCGCGGCACGAAGGCGAGCATCGTTACCACCCACAGGGCGATCACAACGTAGAACATGGCCTTCTGGTACTTGGCATTCCAGAAGTCGATCAGGATGATCCGCAGCCCGTTGAAAGCGTGGAAGACGATGGCCCCGACCAGCGCGGTTTCACCGAGGCCCATGATCGGCGTCTGGTAGCTGCTGATGACCGCGTTGTAGGCCTCGGGGCTGACGCGCACCAGCGCGGTGTCCAAGATGTGAACCAGCAAGAAGAAGAAGATCGCAACACCCGTAATGCGGTGGAGAACCCACGACCACATGCCCTCGCGGCCCCGATACAGGGTTCCGGCGGGGCGACGTGATGTCGTCTTCTGCTGGGATGTCAGTGTCGCTGCCTGCTCTGGCATGACCAACCCTCCCTGGCTGAGTAGCGGCCTCGACGAATCAGGCCGACAATGCGCAATACGCACGTGAAACAATTATAAGTGTCTCTGTGCCGAGATAAAACGCGAATGCCCGGCTATCGCTGCATTGACAGCGGAACCGCAACCATGGCGCGTACGGCGGCGCGTTCGTCGATGACGTGCTCGTAGTGCTCCAGCAGCGTGCCGCAGACATTTTCCCAGGATCGGCCGAGCACGCTGCGGCGCCCGGCCTCACCCATGCGTCGCCGGAGCGCGGGGTCCAGCACCAGCAGGGCGACGAAGCGGCGCAGATCCCGTTCGTCGTCCGGGTGGAAGAGGAAGCCGTTCTCACCATGGCTGACCAGGTCGATCGGGCCGCCGGCGCGCGGAGCGACCACCGGAAGACCGGCGGCGTGCGCCTCCTGCAGGGTCTGGCCGAAGGTCTCCTCGGTGCCCGCGTGCAGGAATAGGTCGAAGCTCGCATAGGCCCGGGCCAGGTCCGCTCCGTCCAGACGGCCGAGCCAAGTCACCGGCATCCCGGCGAGTTCCCGCTCGAGCGCCGGCCGCGAGGGGCCGTCGCCGACGAGGGCGAGACGGATGCCCGGCATCCCCCGCAGCGCCCGGAACCTCTCCACCTGCTTTTCCGGTGCCAGGCGGCCGACGTAACCCACGACGACCTCCCCGTTCGGGGCCAGCCGGCGCCGGAGGGCGGCCACCTCCGGATCGGATCTCCGATTGGGGTGGTAGCCGACCAGGTCGACGCCGCGGTTCCAGTGCGCAAGCCGGCGCAGGCCGATGCGGCGCAGATCGCTCATCGACGCGGAGGAGGGAGCCAGGGTGAGGTCGGCTCCCTCGTGCACCCACTTGACGAAGCGCCAGGCCGACTGCGCGGCCGGGCCGAGCCGGTTGCGGCGGGCGTAGCCGGCGACATCCGTCTGGAAGATGGCGACGCTGGGCACGTCCTGCCGGTTCGCGGCCGCGATGCCCTGGGCGCCGAGCAGGAACGGCGAGGCGGCGTGCAGCACGTCGGGGGCGAAATCGGCCAGCAGCCGGTGCACCTGCGGACTGGGCATCCCGACCGGGAACTGCCGGTAGCGTGCCGCGGGCATGCCGTGCACGGGGAACCCGGCGTACTCGTCGGGAGCGCCGGCCGGGGCGATGACCATCGCGTCGTGGCCCGTGCGGGCGAGGTGCTCGAGCACCCTGCACACGCTCGTGGTGACTCCGCTGATCGTGGGCAGGAAACTTTCGGTGATGAGTGCAACCCTCATGGTGCGAGCGTAGGCAGGCCCCCCGGCGGGCAGGTGAACGCACCGTGAACGGCGCGGACCGGGCGGTAGTCTGGCCGAATGCCTCAGTCCACGGAACCTCTTGACCGTTTCTACAGCGTGATCCCGGCCGGTGGCATCGGATCCCGGCTGTGGCCTCTCTCACGTGCCGACGCCCCCAAATTCCTGCACGACCTGACCGGGTCCGGCCAGACCCTGCTGCGGGCCACCTGGGACCGGCTCGCGCCGCTGTCGGGCGAGCAGCGCATCATGGTCGTCACCGGTCGCGCGCACCGGGCCGCCGTCGAGGAGCAGCTGCCCGAGCTGGCCGACCGGAACGTGGTGCTCGAAAGTGAGCCGCGCGAATCCACCGCCGCGATCGGCCTGGCCGCGGCCATCCTGGAGAAACGCGAACCGGGCGTCATCATCGGCTCCTTCGCCGCCGACCACGTGATCAAGGGGCCCCACCTGTTCCGTCAGGCGGTCGCCGACGCCGTGCGCGCCGCCGACGCCGGCTACATCGTCACCATCGGAATCCAGCCCACGGAGCCGGCCGTCGGCTTCGGCTACATCAAGACCGCCGGCCCCCTGGACATCGCCGGAGCAGCCAGCGCCCTCTCGGTGGATTCCTTCGTGGAGAAGCCCGACCTGGCCACGGCTCAGGACTACCTGGCGAACGGCACCTATTTCTGGAACGCCGGCATGTTCATCGCCCGCGCCGACCGCCTGCTCGAAGAGATCGGGGCGTCTGAGCCCGAACTGCTCGCCGGGTTGCTGGAACTCGCCGACGCCTGGGACACCCCGCGGCGCGGCGCCGTGGTCGACCGTGTCTGGCCGCGTCTGAAGAAGATCGCGATCGACTACTCGGTCGCCGAACCGGTTGCCGCCCGCGGCAAGCTGGCCGTGATTCCCGGACAGTTCGACTGGGACGACGTCGGCGACTTCGCGTCGATCGCGAAAATCCTCGCCAACGGCCGCAAGCGGGACCTCGCCATCCTCGGCGAGGGTGCCCGGGTGCTCGCCGACTCCTCGAGCGGGATCGTGGTCAGTCACACCGGGCGGATGATCGCCCTCATCGGCGTCGAGGACATCGTGGTGGTCGACACCCCGGACGCCCTCCTGATCACCACCAGCGCCAACGCGCAGAAGGTGAAGGCCGTCGTCGACGCGCTGAAGCTGTCCGGGAGTAGCGACGTCCTCTAACCGGCATCGAACCCCCCGATCGAGGGCACTTTTGCACTGGATGGGGCCGCGGTGGCGGGCAGGGCTGCCGCGGGCCAATATCGCGTCTTGATAACCTTTCGCGCGCGGGCCGGGTTTGCTCCTTTGAGCAGTGGATCTTTCGGTAGCGTGTAGTCCAATACAGCCCCCTGCGAACCCGCGCCGGGCGACCATTGGAGGTCATTTTGACAATCATGAAACGACGGGTCGCATTCAGCGGCCTCGCCACGCTGGGCGTCGTGGCCCTTCTCGCAGCTTGCGCGCCGGCGCCGACCGATGAGGGAACCACCGGCGGTGCCGAGTCGGACTACCTGCCCTGCATCGTCTCCGACTTCGGCGGATTCGACGACAAGTCGTTCAATCAGTCCAGCTTCGAGGGCATCACGAAGGCGTCCGACGACCTGGGAATCGAATTCCAGCAGGCCGAGTCCAAGTCGGAGGACCAGTACGGCCCGAACGTCTCCAGCATGGTCGACCAGGGCTGCGACTTCGTCCTCACGGTCGGTTTCGCCCTGGCCAATGCCACCCGCGACGCCGCCCAGGCCGCGCCGGACACCAACTTCGCGTTGATCGACTCCGCGCTCTCCAACGATGACTTCAGCCCGCTCGAGCTCGAGAACGTGAAGCCGGTCCTGTATGACACCGCGCAGGCCGCCTTCCTGGCCGGCTACCTGGCCGCAGGCACCTCCAAGACCGGTGTCGTCGGAACCTTCGGCGGACTCCAGTTCCCGTCGGTCACCATCTTCATGGACGGCTTCGTCGACGGCGTCGCGTACCACAACGAGAAGAAGGGCACCGATGTCAAGGTCCTCGGCTGGGACAAGGCCGCTCAGACCGGTCTCTTCGCCGGTGGTTTCGACGACATCAACCAGGGCAAGGCCCTGAGCACCGGGCTGATCGACGGCGGCGCAGACATCATCCTCCCGGTTGCCGGACCGCTCTTCCAGGGCACCGCGCAGGCCATCCAGGACTCCGGCAAGGACGTCGCCATCATCGGTGTCGACAGCGACCTGTTCGAGACCACGCCCGAATTCGCTCCGCTGTACCTCACCTCGGTGCTGAAGAAGATGACGGATGCCACCGAGCAGATCATCCTCGATGACGCCGAAGGCGACTTCTCGGCCACCCCGTACGTGGGCACGCTCGAGAATGAGGGCGTCGACATCGCCCCGCTCCACGACTGGGAATCCAAGGTCGACCCCGCGGTCATGACCGAGATCGAGGCCATCAAGGCCGACATCATCAGCGGCGCCCTCACGGTTGAGTCGCCCGCGACCCCGAAGTAGCACCGAAGCACCACAGCAGCACAAGAAACGCAGTCGGGGAGGCACGCATCGAGCGGGCCTCCCCTCCCGCCTTAAAGGGTGCACTCCGTGAGGCCGAGTTCAGGCACACGCGAGCGAACTCTGTCCTCCCGCCAACATATGAGCAAGAGCGTCAACTTTCGCTCGCCACTGAATAGAATCGTCCACATGAAGCTCGAACTTCGAGGCATTACGAAGAGATTCGGTGCCCTGGTCGCTAACGACCACATTGACCTCACCGTCGAGGCCGGAGAAATCCACGCACTTCTCGGTGAGAACGGCGCGGGGAAATCCACCCTGATGAACGTGCTCTACGGCCTGTACCGGGCCGAGGAGGGCGAGATCCTGCTCGACGGTGTCCCGCAGCACTTCAGCGGACCCGGCGACGCCATGGCCGCGGGAATCGGCATGGTGCACCAGCACTTCATGCTGATCCCCGTGTTCACCGTGGCCGAGAACGTCATGCTCGGGCATGAGGAGACCAAGACCGGCGGTCGCCTCGACCTGCCCGCTGCTCGCCAGCACGTCCGCGAGATCTCCCAGCGCTTCGGTTTCGACGTCGACCCGGACGCCCTCGTCGAGGACCTCCCCGTGGGCGTGCAGCAGCGGGTCGAGATCATCAAGGCGCTCTCCCGAGACGCGAAGGTACTCGTCTTCGACGAGCCGACCGCCGTGCTCACCCCGCAGGAGACCGACGAGTTGATGGTCATCATGCGCCAGCTCAAGGCCAGCGGAACCTCGATCGTCTTCATCACGCACAAGCTGCGCGAGGTGCGCGAGGTCGCCGACCGGATCACCGTCATCCGTCTGGGCAAGGTCGTCGGCGAGGCCTCCCCGACCGCGACCAACGTCGAACTGGCCACCCAGATGGTCGGCCGTGCCGTCGACCTCACCGTGGACAAGTCTCCGGCCCGGCCCGGTGCGGCGGTTCTCTCAGTGAAGAACCTCACCGTGCTCGACCCGCACGGGCAGATCCTCGTCAACAACGTCAGCTTCGACGTGCACAGCGGCGAGATCCTCGCCATCGCGGGGGTGCAGGGAAACGGCCAGACCGACCTCACCGAGGCGCTGATGGGCCTGCAGCCGCGGGTCTCCGGTGAGATCACCCTCGACGGCACGTCGCTGCGCGGGCACTCGGTGCGCCAGGTGCTCGAAGCCGGTGTCGGTTTCGTTCCGGAGGACCGCAACGAAGACGGCCTGGTCGGCGAATTCAGCATCGCCGAGAACCTCATGCTCGACCGCTCGAATTCGAAACCCTTCGTGAAGCGCTGGAACGTGCAGCGAGCCGTCCTCGCCGCGTTCGCCGAGAAGAAGGTCACGGAGTTCGACGTGCGCGCCCAGGGCATCGAGACCCCGGTCGGCAAGCTCTCCGGCGGCAACCAGCAGAAGGTCGTGCTCGCCCGCGAGCTCGGCCGTGACCTGCGCCTCTTCATCGCGGCCCAGCCCACCCGCGGACTCGACGTCGGTTCGGTGGAGTTCGTGCACGAGCGCATCGTGGCGACCCGGGATGCCGGCACGCCCGTGATCGTCATCTCGACCGAGCTCGACGAGGTGGCGGCCCTGGCCGACCGGATCATGGTCATGTACCGCGGGCGCATCGTCGGCATCGTTCCCGGCGACACGCCGCGCGCCGTTCTTGGTTTGATGATGGCCGGCGAAACGCCCGCCGGAGAAGGAGCTGCCGCGTGAGCGCGACACAGGGTCCCATAACCGAGTCAGGGACGCCGGCGACGCCGGACCCCGAACAGCCGTCCCGCTGGAACCAGGCGTTCCGCGAGATCACCACCGGCAACGCCATCATCTCCGTGCTCGCCGTCGTGCTCGCACTCTTCGTCGGCGGCATCATGATCGCCTTCACCAACGACGGTGTGCAGGAAGCCGCCGGTTACTTCTTCTCCCGGCCGGGCGACCTGCTGCGGGAAGTCTGGAACTCCGTGGCCGGTGCGTATTCGGCCCTGTTCCAGGGGTCGGTCTACAACTTCCGCCGGCCGAGTTTCGCGGCCGGCATCAAGCCGCTCACCGAAACGCTCACCTTCGCCACCCCGCTGATCATGGCCGGGCTCGGCGTGGCCCTGGGCTTCCGGGTGGGCATGTTCAACATCGGTGGTCGCGGCCAGATGCTGATCGCCGCAGCCCTCGGCGGCTGGGTCGGCTTCGCGGTCGACCTGCCCTACGGCCTGCACATGGTCGCCGCCCTCGTGGCCGGCGTCCTCGGCGGTGCCCTCTGGGGCGGGATCGTGGGTCTGCTCAAGGCCCGCACCGGTGCCCACGAGGTGATCACGACGATCATGCTCAACTACGTCGCCTTCTACCTGGTCAGCTACCTGCTGCGCGAGGGCTTCCTGAAGACGCCCGGGTCGAACAACCCGAAGAGTCCGGCGACCAAGGCCACCGCGGTCTTCCCCGATCTGTTGGGCTCGACCTACTCCCTGCACTTCGGGTTCATCCTGGCCATCGCCGCCACGATCTTCACCTGGTGGCTGCTGTCCCGGTCGAACCTGGGCTTCCAGTTCCGGGCCGTGGGGCTGAACCCCCACGCGGCGCGCGTCGCCGGCATCAGCGTGAAACGAATCTACGTCTACGCGATGCTGTTCTCGGGCGGGCTGATCGGCCTGGCCGGCATCAACCAGGTGCTCGGCACCACCACGAGTGGGTTTGGTGCCGGGCTCGACTCGGGCATCGGCTTCGACGCGATCACGGTCGCCCTGCTGGGCCGGTCCAAACCGTGGGGCGTGTTCGCCGCGGGCATCCTGTTCGGAGCGTTCAAGGCCGGCGGCTTCTCGATGCAGGCGGCCGAGGGTGTGCCGATCGACATCGTGCTCGTCGTGCAGTCGCTGATCGTGCTCTTCATTGCGGCTCCGCCTCTCGTGAGGGCCATCTTCCGCCTGCCGGCCCCGGGTTCCGCGCCCCGCCGTGCACTGCCCAACGTTTCCCAGGAGGTGGCTGCAAAGTGAGCACAGTAGCTCCGGCCGTCCAGCCCGTATTGCCCGCCGCAGACGATCGCCCCGAGTTCGAGAACGTGAAGAGCTGGAAGGCTCCGATCGCCCTCGGAGTCTTCACGGTTTTCGCCTTCGTGCTCCTGGTGGTCTTCGGCCGCGAGGGTGTCAGCACCATGCGGCTCTCCACCACGAGCGACCTGATCCAGCTTCCCGATCTCGAGCTGCCCACCCGGATGACCGGCATCGTCATCAGCGTGCTGCTGCTCCTGATCGCGGGCGTGAGCGTGTGGCTGGTGCAGTCCCGGCGCAAGGTGCCGATCTGGCTGATCGCCGTTTTCGCGGTGCTCTTCCTGATCGGATTCCTGGTCTGGGCCGCCGCCGGCGAGTCCATCCCGGTGCCCGGACTGCTCTTCGGTTCGCTCAGCCTGGCCGTACCGCTGATCTTCGGCGCACTCGGCGGTGTCATCTCCGAGCGGGTCGGCGTCGTCAACATCGCGATCGAGGGCCAGCTGCTCGCCGGGGCGTTCACCTCGGCCATGGTGGCGTCCCTGACCAACCAGCCCATCCTCGGCCTCGTCGCGGCCATGTTCGCCGGTGTGCTCGTCTCGATGGTGCTCGCCTCGTTCTCGATCAAGTACTTCGTCGACCAGGTCATCGTCGGTGTCGTGCTCAACGTGCTCGTGATCGGCGTCACCGGCTTCCTCTACTCCCAGGTGATGGCGCCCAATGCGGCGCTGCTCAACCAGCCGCCGCGGTTCGAGCGCATCAACATCCCCCTGCTCAGCGAGATCCCGATCATCGGCCCGGTCTTCTTCCGGCAGACGCTGATCGTCTACATCATGTACGTGGCCGTCGCCCTGGTGTACTACGGCATCTTCCATACCCGGTGGGGCCTGCGCCTGCGCAGCGTGGGCGAGCACCCTCAGGCGGCCGACACGGTGGGGATCAACGTCGCCCGCACCCGGTTCTGGAACGTGTCGCTCGCCGGCGCGATCGTCGGACTCGGCGGCGCCTATTTCACCCTCGGTTCGGTCGGCGCTTTCGGCAAGGAGATGACCGCCGGAGCCGGCTTCATCGCCCTCGCCGCCGTGATCTTCGGCCGCTGGGACCCGATCCGGGCCACCCTCGCAGCCCTCCTGTTCGGGTTTGCAAGCAACCTGCAGAACGTGCTCAGCATCATCGGCTCGCCAGTGCCGAGCGAGTTCATGCTCATGCTGCCGTATCTGGTCACCATCTTCGCCGTAGCCGGGTTCGTCGGAATGTCCCGGGGCCCGGCGGCATCCGGCAAGCCGTACATCAAATCGTGACCGGGACCACGCCGGGCGCCCTCTCGAAGGCCGCCGAAATCGACTGGGTCGCTCTGCGGGAAGCCGCCACGACGGCGATGGGCAAGGCCTACGTGCCGTACTCGAAATTCCCGGTCGGTGCCGCGGCCCTGGTCAGCGACGGGCGGGTGATCAGCGGATGCAACGTGGAGAACGCCTCCTACGGGCTCACCCTCTGCGCCGAGTGCGCCCTCGTCTCCATGCTGCACCTGACCGGCGGTGGCCACCTCGTCGCGTTCACCTGCGTCGACGGCAACGGACGCACGCTGATGCCCTGCGGCCGCTGCCGCCAGTTGTTGTACGAACACTCCGCGCCCGGCATGCTGCTGCAGACCGTGTCGGGTGTGCGCACCATCGATGAAGTGCTGCCGGACGCCTTCGGGCCGAGGCAGCTCGCCGAATACCAGGAAGAGTAGTTGTGAGCTTGAACCAGAATCGTATCGAGGCCTTCGACGCCGTGGACCTGATCCACGCCAAGCGTGATCGGGGTGAGCTCAGCACGCCGCAGATCGACTGGCTGATCGACGCGTACACGCGCGGCTACGTCGGCGACGAGCAGATGGCCGCCATGACCATGGCGATCTTCCTGAACGGCATGAATCGCCGGGAGATCAAGGATCTCACCATGGCGATGCTCAACAGTGGCGAGCGGATGAGTTTCGCCGGCCTCGGCAAACCGACCACCGACAAGCACTCCACCGGCGGCGTCGGCGACAAGATCACCCTGCCGCTGATGCCCCTTGTGGCCGTCTTCGGCGCGGCCGTGCCGCAGTTGTCCGGCCGCGGCCTCGGTCACACCGGCGGAACCCTCGACAAGCTCGAATCGATCCCCGGCTGGCGCGCACACCTGACCAACGAGGAGATGTTCGCGCAGTTGCAGGAATTCGGCGGCGTGATCTGCGCCGCCGGCGGCGGGCTCGCCCCGGCCGACGGCAAACTCTATGCGCTCCGCGACATCACCGGCACCGTCGAGGCGATCCCGCTGATCGCGTCGTCGATCATGTCGAAGAAGATCGCCGAGGGCACCGGCGCCCTCGTCCTCGACGTGAAGTTCGGGTCGGGCGCATTCCTGAAAGACATCGAACGCTCCCGCGAACTCGCCCGCACCATGGTGGCGCTGGGAGAGGACGCGGGCGTGGCGACATCCGCTCTGCTCACCAACATGAACGTGCCGCTCGGGCTTGCCATCGGAAACGCCAACGAGGTGCGTGAATCGGTCGAGGTCCTCGCCGGCGGCGGGCCGGCGGATGTCGTCGAGCTCACCGTGGCCCTGGCCCGGGAGATGCTCGCCCTGGTCGGCATCACCGACGTCGACGTAGAATCCGCCCTCACCGACGGGCGCGCCATGGACAAGTGGCGCGACGTGATCCGTGCGCAGGGCGGCGACCCCGACGCCCCGCTGCCCATGGCCCGCGAAACCCACGTCGTCACCGCCGAGCGCGACGGGGTGCTCGTGGAGCAGCAAGCACTGCCGTTCGGCATCGGCGCCTGGCGCCTCGGCGCGGGCCGGGCCCGCAAGCAGGATCCCGTGCAGCACGCCGCCGGAATCGACCTGCACGCCAAGCCCGGCGACACCGTGCGAGCCGGCCAGCCTCTGTTCACCCTCAGCGCCGACGAGCCCGAGCGCTTCGCGCGGGCCCTGGAAGCCGTGGACGGCGCCTACCGCATCGGCGACCCCGGGGAACCCGTGCTCGACGGCGGCCCGCTGATCGCCGAGCGCATCGGGCGCTAAGCCGCCGGTACGGCCCCGTTCCGCGCGTCCTCGGGCCGTGCGCTCTGGGGCCGTGCGCCCTCGGGCCGTGCGCCGCGGGCCCGCTCATCTGAGCGGATGTGCGGGCCTGGTCGGCCCAGCAGCGTGACTCTCAGCACCCAGCCGGTAGATTGGAGGGGTGAACAAGAGCCCTGAGGATTATCTGCTGCCCGGAGCCGGCACCAGCATCAACGCGCTGCCGAAGATCTCGCTACACGACCACCTCGACGGCGGGCTGCGCACCCAGACCATTATCGAGCTGGCCGAGGCGGTCGGGGCGTCCCTGCCGGCGACAGATGCGGCGGCGCTGGGCTCGTGGTTCAGCACCCAGGCCGACTCGGGCAACCTGGTCGACTACCTGAAGACCTTCGACGTGACCGTCGGCGTCATGCAGACCCGCGAGGGACTAGTGCGCGTGGCCCGCGAATTCGTGGAAGACCTCGCCGCCGACGGCGTGATCTACGGGGAGGTCCGCTGGGCGCCCGAACAGCACCTGACCCGTGGACTTACCCTCGACCAGGCGGTGGAGGCGGTGCGGGAAGGCATCGAGGCCGGCATGGCGCTGGTCGCCGACGCCGGTTCCCGGATCCGAATCGGCCAGTTGATCACCGCCATGCGGCACGCGGATCGGAGCCTGGAGATCGCTGAGCTCGCCGTGCGGCACCGCTCCAACGGGGTCGTCGGTTTCGACATCGCCGGCGCCGAACTGGGGTTCCCGGCCCACAATCACCGGGACGCGTTCGACTTCCTGGCCCAGGCCTTCCTGCCCGTCACCGTGCACGCAGGCGAGGCCGACGGGCTGGAGAGCATCCGCGGGGCGCTCTACGACGGCCGGGCGCTGCGCCTGGGCCACGGCGTGCGCGTGGCCGAGGACATCGTGATCGGCCGCGAAGACGCGGAGAACACCTATGTCACGCTCGGCCCGGTGGCGCAGTGGGTGCGCGACCGCGAGATCGCCCTTGAGCTGAGCCCGTCGTCGAACCTGCAGACCGGCGCGATCGCCACCTGGGGCGAGGACCTGCTGGACCACCCCTTCGACCTGCTCTACCAGCTGGGCTTTCGGGTCACGGTCAACACCGACAACCGGCTGATGAGCAACACGACCCTGACCAAGGAGCTCGCACTGCTCAGCGATGCGTTCGGCTACGACATCGACGACCTCGAGGTATTTCAGCTCAACGCTGCGCAGGCCGCGTTCCTGCCGCTCGAGGAACGCGAAGAGCTGGCCGACACCATCGTCGCCGGTTTCGAAAGCGCCTGATCTCCTCTCGAAAGCCGACCACCTATACCCCGTGAAAGTTCCCATGCCCCTTCCGCCCCTGCCCCTCGAAGCCATCGCGATCGGCGTCCACGTCGACGACTGGCGCGGCGCGGTGGCCGCCGCCGGTGACGCCCTCGAGCGTTCCGGTGCCACGACCCCCGAATACACGAAACGCATGATCGCCGTCATCGAGGAATTCGGCGCCTACGTGGTGATCGCCCCCGGGCTGGCCCTCGCCCATGCCCGGCCCGGCCCCGATGTGCACTCCGAGGGCCTCAGTATCGTGACCCTGGCCGAACCGGTCGCGTTCGGACATCCGCACAACGATCCGGTCAGCGTGGTGCTCGGCCTCGCCGTCACCAGCTCCGACGAGCACGTGCTGCTCGTGGCCGAGCTGGCCAACGTCTTCAACGACCCGCACGTCATCCCCTCGCTCGCCGCGGCGACGGAGGCCGACGCCATCCGTGCCCTGCTCGGCGTGCCCACACCAACCGAGGAGCCCTCATGAAGATCGTCGCCCTCTGCGGGGTGGGAGTGGGAACTTCCGCCATCCTCAAAATCAACGCCGAGCGTGCGCTGGCGCGGCTCGACATCGAGGCCGATGTGACCGCCACCGACGTCGCCGGCGTGCGCACGGTCGGCGCGGATGCGCAGGTTATCCTGACCTCCTCCGAGCTGGTCGCCGCCATCGGCAAAACCAACGCCGACATCGTCGTGATCGACAACTACTTCGACGTGGACGAGCTTGCCGCCAAGCTGGAAGCAGCCCTGGGCTGACCTGCGCCCTGTCCATCGGCCTGTTGCCCGTGGGTGTCCCCGGCTGCCTACCGCCCGTTGACTTGCCGCCCGCCCGTTGACTTGCCGCCCGTTGGTGCCCGTGCCACCCGTTGACTCGCCTGCCGCCCGTTGGCCTGCCGGCCGCGCGACGGTGCCCGTGGCACCAGTTGACCCGCTCGCCCCCGTGTTGTGGCGCTGTAGCGGTGCCGGGCCCGGGACCCACACGCCAAAGTGCCCGTTCCGGTCGAGAGTGCCCGCTCTAGCGGGCACTCTCGACCGGAACGGGCACGGTGACGGCGGTGGGAACCGCCCGGGGGCTAGGCGATCAGTTCGCGCATGCCTCGGTCCAGCTCGGTGAGGGTCGCCTCGGCGGCGGCCCGGCGTTCGGCGACCGTGCCGTTGGAACTGCTGGTGTCGAGGTAAACCTTGAGCTTCGGCTCGGTGCCGCTCGGGCGCACCATGACACGCGAACCGTCGGCCAGGCGGATGCGCAGCACGTCGCTGGGCGGCAGCCCGTTGAAGCCCTCGGAGAGGTCGTCGATGTGGTCGACGGCGAGGCTGCCGACGAAGGCCGGGGGGGTCTCGCGCAGCCGCGCCATGACCCGCTCGATCTCGGTCAGGTCGGTGACGCGCACGGAGATCTGACCGGAGGCGAAATGGCCGAAGCGTTCGCTGAACCGGTCGAGGTGCTGGGCCAGGGTGATCCCTTCCGCCTTCAGGTCGCTGACCAGGGAGAGCAGCGCCACCGCGGCGGAGATACCGTCCTTGTCGCGCACGGTCTCGGGGTTCACCAGGTAGCCGAGGGCCTCCTCGAAGCCGAAGATCAGACCGGGCGCGCGCGACACCCACTTGAAGCCGGTGAGGGTGTCGGTGAACCGGAGCCCATAGGCCTTCGCCACTGCTTCCAGCGCCGGGGTGGATACGATGGAGCAGGCGAGGGTGCCGGTGGCGCCGCCGTCACCGGTGGCGCTCGCGGCCAGTTCGGCGGCCCGCCAGCCGAGGATGGCCCCGACCTCGTTGCCGCTGAGACGACGGTAGCCGCCGGGATAACCCTCGTGCGGGATGGCGATCGCGAGGCGGTCGGCATCCGGGTCGTTGGCGATGATCAGTTCGGCGCCGGCCTCCCGGGCCGTTTCATAGGAGAGGTCCATTGCGCCGGGTTCCTCGGGGTTGGGGAAGGAGACCGTGGGGAAGGCGGAGTCCGGGGCTATCTGCGCGTCGACGAGGGTGGGCAGGTCGAAGCCGGCGGCCTCGAACACCCGGCGGGTGGTATCCCAGCCGACGCCGTGCAGGGCCGTATAAACGGTGTTGACCTGGGCCCGCGGTCGGTGCGCGAGGCCCGCCGTCGCGTCGATGTAGGCCTGCACGACCGCCTCGGGGGCGGTCTCGTAGGGTGCACGGGGCAGATCGGGAACCCGTTCCTCCGCGGCGACGCGCAGGATCTCGGCTGCGATAGAGGCGTCGTCGGGCGAGACGATCTGCGAGCCCTGGTTGGCTCCGCCCAGGTAGACCTTGTAGCCGTTGTCGTTGGGCGGATTGTGCGAGGCGGTGACCATGATGCCCGCGCCGACGTCGAGGTGGCGAACCGCGAACGCGAGCACAGGGGTCGGCAGCAGACGGGGGAGCAGGATCGCGCGCACCCCGGCTCCAGCCATGATCGCGGCCGAGTCGGTAGCGAAGACCTGCGAGTTCTTGCGCCCGTCGTAGCCGATGACGACCGACGGGACCCGGCCCGGGGCTGTGGTCCTCTTCAGGAAGGCGGCCAGGCCTGCGGCGGCCTGGCAGACGAGCACGCGGTTCATCCGGTTGGAGCCGGCGGCGATGGCACCGCGCAGCCCGGCCGTGCCGAAGGCGAGGCGCTCGTCGAAGCGGTCGTGCAGTTCAGCGAGAGCCGTGGCGTCGCCGTCTCCGGCACCGCGCAGCAGCAGGCGCAACTCGGCCTGGGTCTCGGGATCGGGGTCCTGGCCGAGCCAGGCGTTGGCCACGGCGATCACGGAGATGGCGGCATCCGTGGCCGGAGCGGGATCGGTTCCGGTCTCGACATTCGTGCCGGTGTCGGTGCCGGTGTCGGCGTCGACGGTCTCGATGACCATCGTGTCGGGAAGGGCGGTGGCGTCGGAGTCGGTGACAGGGTCGGTGCCGGCATCGGTGGTGGGGTCAGTGCCGGGGTCGGTGGTGGGAGCGGCGTCTGCGTCGGCGGAGTGTCGGCCGGTCGCCTGCGGGCCGGTGTTGTCGAGGCTCACAGTGCGGCCACGATCCGGGCGAGGAGCGCGCTGATGACGGGCTCGGCGAGCGCGCCGGCCTCGAGCACCTCGGAGTGACTGAGCGGCTCCTGCTGGATACCGGCCGCGAGGTTGGTGATCAGGGACAGGCCGAGGACCTCCATGCCGGACTGGCGGGCGGCGATCGCCTCGAGGGCGGTCGACATACCCACGATGTGGCCGCCGATGACCTTGGCCATCTGCACCTCGGCGGGCGTCTCGTAGTGCGGGCCGCGGAACTGGCAGTACACGCCCTCGTCGAGCGACGGGTCGATGGTGCGGGCAAGGTCGCGCAGGCGGCGCGAGTAGAGGTCGGTGAGGTCGACGAACGTGGCGCCCTCGAGGGGCGAGTCGGCCGTGAGGTTGATGTGGTCGCTGATCAGCACCGGGGTGCCGGCTCTCCAAGTCTCTCGGATGCCGCCGGCACCGTTGGTGAGGATCATGGTCGTCGCGCCGGTGGCGGCGGCGGTGCGCACACTGTGCACGACCCGGCGGACGCCGTGGCCCTCGTAGTAATGGGTGCGGGCGCCGATGAGCAGGGCGCGCTTTCCGTTGGGCAGGAGCACCGACCGCAGCGTGCCGGCGTGGCCGGCCAGTGCCGGTGCACTGAAACCGGTGATGTACTGCGCGTCGAGGGTGTGCGTGGTCTCGCCGATGAGATCGGCGGCCTTGCCCCATCCGCTGCCCAGGGTCAGGGCGATGTCGTGGTGGGCTACGCCCGTGGCCTCGGCGATCTCAGAAGCGGCGGTCCGTGCAACTTCGAACGGATCGGTTTCTGGCGTGTCAAGCGGATTAATGTCGGTCTTCAGCATTCCCCCACTCTAATTGCCCGCCGATTTCGGAGATGGTCCGTTGCCCAATTCGACGGAGATTCTGCAAATGAGCAGCCGAAAAGGGGCCGCAACGTCAGTTTTCGGCAGAATCTCCGTCGAATTGGTTCGCGGGTGGGGGAGCGGGGCCCCGGGGTTTGGCGGCGGGCGCGCCGGGGCAGGAGAATATGTGCATGGCCTACGACTTCGAACGCAAGCAGCGCATCGCTATCCTCGGCGGGGGTCCCGGCGGGTACGAGGCCGCACTGGCCGGCGCCCAGCAGGGCGCCGAGGTCACCCTGATCGAGCGCGTCGGCGTGGGCGGTTCGGCCGTGATCACGGATGTCGTCCCATCCAAGTCCCTCATCGCGACGGCCGAGGCCACCAACTCGATCCACGATGCGACCGAGCTCGGCGTGCAGCTGTTCGTGCGCGGGGACAAGGGCAAGCCGGCCCGCCCCGAGGTGGCCATCAACCTCGCCGCGGTCAACAAGCGGCTCCTGGCCCTGGCCCGGCAGCAATCCGAAGACATGAAGGCGACCCTGATGCGCGCCGGGGTGAACCTGGTGCACGGCCACGGCCGACTGGACGGCACCCGCGGAGTGATCGTGTCCACGGCCGAGGACGGCTCCGGCATCGACTTCGACCGGATCGAGGCCGACACGATCGTCGTCTCTGTCGGGGCGACCCCGCGCATCCTGCCGACCGCCATCCCCGACGGCGAGCGCATCCTCACCTGGACGCAGCTCTACAACCTGCGGGCCGTGCCCGAGCATCTGATCGTCGTGGGCTCCGGCGTCACCGGGGCCGAATTCGCCTCCGCCTACCGCGCCCTCGGTGCCAAGGTCACCCTGATTTCCAGCCGCGACCGGGTGCTGCCCGGCGAGGACGCCGACGCCGCGAACGTGGTCGAGAACGTCTTCAA
Organism: Cryobacterium sp. TMT3-29-2; assembly: GCF_004564305.1. Classification (NCBI taxonomy): domain Bacteria; kingdom Bacillati; phylum Actinomycetota; class Actinomycetes; order Micrococcales; family Microbacteriaceae; genus Cryobacterium; species Cryobacterium sp. TMT3-29-2. The sequence goes on along the minus strand of NZ_SOGK01000095.1, from coordinate 74,825 downwards.
ACGCAACGGCATGGTCGTGCTCAGCAAGTCCCGCGCCGAGTCCGTCGTACGCACCGAGGTCGGCGTGCTCGCCACACTGTCTGACGGCCGCACCGTCGAGGGCAGCCACTGCCTGATCGCGGTCGGATCCGTTCCGAACACGAAGGGCCTCGGCCTCGAGGAGGCCGACGTGCAACTCACCGAATCCGGTCACATCCGGGTGAACCGGGTCGCGCGCACGTCGATGCCGAACATCTACGCGGCCGGGGACTGCACGACCGAGCTGCCGCTGGCATCCGTCGCCTCGATGATGGGGCGCACCGCCGTGTTCCACGCCATGGGCGACGCGGTCAACCCGATCGAGATCCGCAACGTCGCGGCGAACATCTTCACGCAACCGGAAATCGCCACGGTCGGCTGGACCCAGAAGCAGATCGAGGACGGCCTCACCCGCGGCAGCATCTACAAGCTCCCGCTGGCCTCGAACCCGCGCGCCAAGATGATGGGCATCAAGGACGGCTTCGTCAAGCTGTTCGCCACCACCACCACCGGAACCGTGATCGGCGGCGTGATCGTGGCACCCAAGGCCAGCGAACTGATCTTCCCGCTGGCCCTGGCCGTGGAGCACCGGCTCACCGTCGACGAGGTCGCGCGCGCGTTCCCGGTCTACCCGTCGCTGACGCATTCGATCACGGATGCCGCCCGCGCCATGCACATCGTGCTCTGACCTCCCCGCCTGCCCGCCGAGTTGCGGAGAAAACACCTTCGTTTCGGCAGCGAGGGTGTCATGTCCGCAACTCGCGGGTCAGTGGGAGCGGACGGGGGAGGAGCGGCGGGCTGGGACGAGCGGGCGTCGCGCGTCAGGCTCCGACAGGGTCGCCGTCGAGGACGGCCATCAGTAGGAAGCCGGAGGCCACGGTCGCTCCGATGATCGCGCCGATGTTGCCGACGACGCCGTCCTTGTGCGCGGTCAGCGGCTGCTCCATCTTCATGGCCTCGAGCACGAGCAGCAGGTCGCCCTTGACGACAAGGTCCCCCTCTGCCACGGCCACCTTCACGATGGTCGCCTGCATCGGGGCGTGCACGGCATCACCGGTAGCGGAGCTGACGGCGTGGGAGCCGCCGCGCCGACGGGGTGCCGGGCCGGCCGTGCTCTCGGAAGCCCCGCCGGGCAGCAGGCGGACCGGCAAGCTGACCTCGATCCGCCGCCCCTCCACCTCGACGACGACGTTGTGGTGCTTCGCGGGGCCGGTCAGCTCCTCCGGTGAGCCGTTCCACGGCTCGATGTCGTTGACGAACTCGGTTTCGATCCACCGGGTGAAGATGGTGAACGGCTCGCCGTTCGCCGGGGCGAAGGCAGGGTCGCGCACGATCCGGCGGTGGAACGGGAGCACGGTGGGGAGACCCGCGACCTCGAACTCGTCCAGGGCCCGGCGGGAGCGCTCGAGCGCCTCCTCCCGGGTGGCGCCGGTGACGATGAGCTTGGCGAGCAGGGAGTCGAACGAGCCCGAGATGACGTCACCGGCCGTGACACCGCTGTCCACGCGCACACCGGGGCCGCCGGCGGGCTTGAAGACGTGCACGGGTCCCGGGGCCGGCATGAAGCCGCGGCCGGCATCCTCGCCGTTGATGCGAAACTCAAAGGAGTGCCCGATCGGCGCCGGGTCGGGGTAGTCGAGGCGGCCGCCCTCGGCCAGGCGGAACTGCTCTCGCACCAGGTCGATTCCGGTCACCTCCTCGGACACGGGATGCTCGACCTGCAGCCGGGTGTTGACCTCCAGGAATGAGACGGTGCCGTCCTGTCCGATCAGGAATTCGCAGGTGCCGGCGCCGACGTAGCCGACCTCGGCGAGGATCGCCTTGGACGCGCGGTACATCTCGTCACGCTGCGCGTGGGTGAGGAACGGCGCCGGAGCCTCCTCGACCAGCTTCTGGTGGCGGCGCTGCAGCGAGCAGTCGCGGGTGGAGACGACGACGACGGTGCCGTCCGCGTCGGCGAGGCACTGAGTCTCGACGTGGCGCGGCTTGTCCAGGTACTTCTCGACGAAGCACTCGCCGCGACCGAACGCGGCGATGGCCTCGCGGGTTGCGGAGTCGAAGAGTTCGGGCACCTCCTCGCGGGTGCGGGCGACCTTGAGGCCGCGCCCACCGCCGCCGAAGGCCGCCTTGATGGCGACCGGCAGGCCGTGGAGGTCGACGAAATCGAGCACCTCCGCGGCATCCGCCACCGGGTTGAGAGTGCCGGGCGCCATGGGCGCGTGCACCTTCTCGGCGACGTGCCGGGCGGAAACCTTGTCACCGAGCTTCTCGATGGCGTCGGGGGACGGGCCGATCCAGATCAGGCCGGCGCCGATCACGGCGCGGGCGAAGTCGGCGTTCTCGGCGAGGAACCCGTAGCCGGGGTGCACGGCATCGGCGCCGGACCGTCGGGCCACGGACAGCAGCTTCTCGATGACCAGATAGGTGTCGGCGCTCGTGGTTCCGTCGAGGCCATAGGCCTCGTCGGCCAGATGCGAATGCATCGAGTCGCGATCCTGGTCGGCGTAGACGGCAACCGAGGCTATGCCGCTGTCTTTTGCGGCTCGGATCACCCGGACGGCGATTTCGCCCCGGTTTGCGATGAGGACCTTCGTTATTGGGGGCACAGTGCCCTAGCTTATGGGGCAGAGCAGCCGGGTTTTTGGTTCTCTCCCACAAAAAGGGGTGCGGGAAAGGTGCGGATGCCTACAATCGGGCTCGAAGACCGGCGCCCTGTCAGTCGCGGGGGCGGTTCCACAGGCTCGGCCACGCGTGGCCCAGCCCGGTCACGAGCCGGCGCAGGGTCGGCAGCGAGAGCCCGACAACGGTGGACGGATCCCCGCTAATGTGGGTGATGAACGGCGCCCCGAGGCTGTCGATGGTGAAGGCCCCGGCCACGAACAGAGGCTCGCCGGTAGCGATGTAGGCGTCCAGCTCGGCGTCCTCGATGTCGTCGGCGAAGGTGACGTCGGCGACGGCCACGGCGCCGACAGCCCGCCCGGCCACGCCCTCCGAGTGCTCGATCAGCCAGTGTCCCGAGTACAGCTGCCCGGTGCGGCCGCGCTGCAGGTGCCAGCGTTCCCGCGCCTTCGCGGCGGTGTGCGGTTTGCCGTAGATGACGTCGTCGATCACGAAGACCGAGTCGCCCCCGAGCACCAGGCCGTCGCCGATGTCGCCGCTGCCGGTCAGGGTGCGGGAGACGGCCTCCGCCTTGGCCCGAGCCAGCAACTCCACGACCCGGTGGGGGGTGAGCGGCCCGCCGGCGGCTCGGGCGGCATCGGCGGCGACCACGTCCTCGTCGACGTCGGGCGCGACGGTGACAGGCTCGATCCCGGCGGTGCGCAGCAGCATCAGCCGGGCCGGAGACGTGGACGCGAGGTACAAGCGCATGGGTTTCCTTCGATCGGGGCGGGAGCGGTGTGGGATCATCGAAGGATGGGCACCAGCAATGACATTCAGGCAGATTCGAGCGGGCACTCCGCAGAAGTGGGCGCGGAACTCGAACTCGACGTCACCAACGTAGCTCACGGCGGTATCTTCATCGCCCGGCACGAGGGCCGCGTGGTCTTCGTGAGCGACACCCTGCCGGGGGAGCGCGTGCGCGCCCGGCTGACCTCTGCCAGCCACAAGAGCTTCTGGCGGGCGGAGACCGTTGAGGTCCTCACCCCCGCACCGGAGCGCCAGCCGCACATCTGGGCTGCGGCTGCCCTCGACCGTGACCCCGTCGACCGCGCCGGCGGCGCCGAGTTCGGACACATCGAGCTCGGCTTCCAGCGTGAGCTGAAGCGGCAGGTTCTGGCTGACGCCCTGAAACGGATGGCCGGCATCGAGTCCGAGGTCGCCGTCGAGCCGGTCCCGGTCGGCCCCAACGCCTCGCCCGGGGACGCTGCCGACGGCACCGGCTGGCGCACCCGCGTGCGCCTGCACGTCGACGAGGACGGCTCGGTCGGCCCCTACGCCGCCCGCTCGCACCGGGTCATCCCGGTCGGCGACCTGCCGCTGGCCGACCGCCTGCTGGAGGCGGCCGCACCGCTGGACAAAATGTTCCCCGGCGCCGCAACCGTCGATATCGTCGCCCCGAGCCTGGGCACCGTGCAGATCCTGGTGGCGGAACAGGACGACAAGGGCCGTCGCCGCCACACCCCGAAAACACTGATCCGCGAGGTCGTGGGCGAACGCGAGTTCCGCCTCGACGCCGCCGGGTTCTGGCAGGTGCACACCAGCGCCGCCGAGACCCTCTACCGCGCGGTGCAAGACAGCATCGACCCGGATGCCTTCGATCCGCGGGCGGCGAACCTGGACCTCTACGGCGGGGTGGGCCTGCTCGCCGCCGCTGTGGGCGACCGCTTCGGCAGCACCGTGCGGATGACCAGCGTCGAGAGCGACCCGCAGGCCACCGATTTCGCGGCCGAGAACCTCGCCGAATGGGTCGGGGCCAGCGTGCAGACCTCCCGCGTCGACCGGTTCCTGAACGCTCTGGTGCGCGATTCGAGCGCCGCCGACCGGGCCCGCCAGGCGGCCGCCACGGTGATCCTCGACCCGCCCCGCTCCGGCGCCGGCAAGGAAGTCATCGACCTGCTCGCCGCCGTCGGACCGGCCCAGATCGTCTACGTGGCCTGCGACCCGGTCGCCCTGGCCCGCGACATCGCCCTCCTCGCCGGCCATGGGTACACCCTTCGCCGACTGCGTGCCTTCGACCTGTTCCCCAATACCCACCATGTCGAAGCCGTCGCGCTCCTGTCCCGGTAGCTATCGTTGACGTGTACGACAACGTGAGGACGTAGGAACCGTGAACCAGCCAGCAGCACCTCTCCCCTCGGCCCCGGGAACCCCCGACGCCGGCGCGCAAAACCATCCCGTGCGGGTGGGTATCGCCGACGATCACGAGTCGGTGCGCCTGGGCATCAAAGCGGCCTGCGAGAACGTCGGCTATGAGGTCGTCTTCACCGCACCCACCGTGCAGGAGCTGGTGGACGGCATCGACGGCCGCGCCGTGGACGTCATCGTGCTCGACCTGTCGCTGGGCGACGGATCCCGCGTCACCGACAATGTGCACCGGGCCCAGAGCACGGGGGCGTCGGTGCTCGTGCACAGTATCGCCGACCGGGTCGCCCTGGTGCGCGAGGCGCTCGCCGCCGGTGCGGCCGGCGTCATCCCCAAGTCGTCGCCCACGACGACGGTCATGGCGGCCGTCGCATCCGTGGCCCGCGGCGATGTGCTCAACAACCTCGAATGGGCCACGGCCATCGACGCCGACCGCGACTTCGCCAAGGCCCAGCTCGGCCGGCGCGAACGCGATGTGCTGCACCTCTACGCCTCGGGACTCCCGCTCAAGATGGTGGCGATGCAGCTCGGCATCGCGCATTCGACCGCCCGTGAGTACCTCGACCGAATCCGCGTGAAATACGTGGAGGTCGGCCGTCCGGCACCCACCAAGGTGGACCTGCTCCGGCGCGCCGTCGAAGACGGAATCCTGCCGGGCCTCGACCCGGATGGCGGAGATGCCCGCGGGTGAGCCTGCGGGCGCCGGAACACGGGGCTCCACCGCGGCGCAGCCAGACGCCGAGCTGGTAGATTCCGATCTGATCGGGAGACCCAAACAGCCGCGGAACCCGATCAGCCGCACCCGGATCGAAGTCGTGGCGTCGCGTTCCGTCGCCGGGGTCGGCGTGGTCTTCGCCCTCCAGGCGATGCCGATCATGCTCGCTCAGGCACCGGTGCGGATGCCGGTGATGGGTTTGCTCACGCCGCTGCTGCTCGGTCTGTCGCTGGCCGCCGTCGTGGTGGCCGCCGTGACCAAGGTCGGGGTGCGGGCAGCCGCCGGAACCGTCGCGATGTTCTACCTGGCGGCGCTGCTGGCCTGGCCGCTCCTGATGCGCGACCCTGCGGCCGTGCTCGACGGAAAACCGTGGCTCTGGTACATGTGCACGATCGCAACGGCCTGCGCAGCCCTGGCCTTCCCGGTGCTCTGGGCCGTGATTTACACGGTGGTCGTGCCGATCGTCTATGGGGTGGTGCGGTCGATGCCGTCCGGCGGCGACGCCGATTTCCTCCTGTCGTCCCTGGACGCGGTCTACGCGATCATTCTCGGCCAGGTCATCCTGATCATCATCTTCATGCTGCGGCAGACGGCCCTTGCGGTCGACAACGCCCAGACCAACGCGCTGCACCAGTACGGGAACGCCGTGCGCCAGCATGCGACGGAGGTCGAGCGTGTGCAGGTCGACTCGATCGTGCACGACAGCGTGCTGGCCACGTTCCTCGCCGCGGCCGCGGCCTCCAGCCCGAAGGCGGCGGAACTGGCCTCCGGCATGGCAGCGGATGCTCTCACCCGGCTCAACGACGCAGCCATCGTGCCGGCCGGCGACGACAGCATGGTTCCCTTCAGCGAGCTCAGCGCGCAGATCCGGGCCGCCGCGGACCGGCTGCCGGTGTCGTTCGACGTCGTCGGGTGCGAGATCGACGGGCTGCGCCTCCCGGCCCACGCGAGCGAAGCGATCCTCGCCGCTAGCGTGCAGGCCATGGTGAACAGCGCCCAGCATGCCGGCACGCCGAGCTTCGAGCCCGACCGGACCCTGACGATGAACGGCAACGCCCAGGGCGGCTGCACCATCACCATCGCCGACACCGGCGTGGGCTTCGACCCGGACCTGGTGCCGGCGGAACGGCTCGGACTGCGCATCTCAATCCAGGATCGGGTGGCCAGCGCCGGCGGATCCGTGCGGGTGTGCGCGGCGGTCGGCCGCGGCACGACCATCACCCTCGAGTGGCCGCCGGCCGAGGACGGACGCCCCGAATGATCACCGTTCCGCGCGGACTCGTGCTCTCCCTGGCCGCCATGTTCTCCACTTACCACGTCGTGCTCGGCTTCTACTCGCTGGGCCAGCCGCGCAGCCCGGTGCCGGCGGCACTGGCGCTTCTCGTCTACTGCGTGGCGACCGTGCTCAGCCTCTGGCCGACGAGCCCGATCCGGATGCCGCTGTGGCTGGCGTACTTCAACATCGCCGTCTGCGCGATGCTGCCGCTGCTCGTGGGGAGCCAGCTGGACGGCTCCGTCGACAACGGCTACGCCACCTGGTACGTCGCGGCAGTGGGCACCCTGATGACCATCACCGCGACCCGCCGGCGCCCGTGGCTCGCCTGGGTCGGCGCGGCGACGCTGGTCGTGCACACGGTCTTCTGGGCCGGCCCGGCCGCCCTGGGGTCGATGGGCGTCATCGGAAGCGTGGTCTGGGTCGCGGTCGCGGTCATCCTGGCGCGGGCGTTGGCGAAGGCCGGCCGCGACGCCCGGCAGTACGCCCTGGCCGAGCAGGAGGCCACCGAGTGGCAGGCCGCCCAGGAAGCGCACCTCTACGAGCGCCAGGTGCGGCTTGCCCAGACCATCCGGTTGGCCGCACCCATGCTGCGGAGCATCATCGACCAGGGCGGTGAGCTGACCGCCGAGCAACGGCAGGAGTCCCGCTACCTGGAGGCGGCCGTGCGGGACGAGATCCGCGGTCGCAAGCTGCTCAATGACGCCGTCCGCGACGCGGTGATGGCCGCCCGCCGCCGCGGCGCCATCGTCACCCTGCTCGACGAGGGCAGCATCGACGACATCCGCGGCTCGGAGCTGGAAGCGGTGCTCAACACCCTGGCGGACGCGATCGACTCAACCACGGCCGACACGATCATCGCCCGCACCGCGGGCGACGGATCCGCGACAGCGGTCACCGTCGTCGGTCTCAGCAGTGCGGACGCCAGGTTGAGCGCCCTCGGCCAGGAGTCGCCGGAACCCGAGGTGCACCTCTGGCTGGAGATTCCGCGCAACCCGGTGCTCATGTCCGGTCAGGGCTAGGTCAGCCCCGGCGGGAGTGCGCGCCCGGCGCCGAACCAATTCGACGGAGATTCTCTCCTCAAGGGGATTTTTCGCGGCGTTCAGGGCCATTCTCGGCAAAATCTCCGTCGAATTCGTTGGGGACGGAGTTGCTCCAGGCCTCGGAGTCGAACGACGCGGCGGTGTGCAACACCCGTCCATCTGGGCCAATCGCGCCGCACATGCGAAAGGGACCAACCGTGCGGTTGATCCCTTTCGACTTTCGTGCCAGGGCGACAACCCGAATGTCACCCTGACTTGCCCCCAAAACCCGACTGCTTACCCTAGTCGACGGGCTTTGGTTGTGGACCTCCGAGGATTTCCACCAGCAAAACCAATCTTGGTCGAACCGATTCGGCAATATAAGTCGGCATTTAGGGGGACCGGGAGTCCCTTCCCGAACCGAAGGTCCGCAGGGTCAGGCCGAGAACCCGCGCCAGTGGCCTCGGCCGGGCGTCAGAGGCACCCGGACACCTCGCTGGCTGCGGTGCCAGGCGCTCTGGCCTCGCGCCGGCGCCTGATGCAGGTTGTCGGACTCCTCACGCACCAGGCCGTGCAGCACGGCCGACACGGCCGCCGCTTCGGTGGAGGTGACGCCGCGGGTCACGAAGCGCAGCCCGGGCACCGCAGGAACGTCGGGCGCTGCGGACCCGTCGTGCTCGGCTGAGCCCGGGGAGCCCGAGTCGGGCAGGTGAGTTGTGGAATTCGATGGATCGGTCATGACGCCCGCTTACAGCGGAATGTTCCCGTGCTTCTTGGGCGGCAGGCTCGCTCGCTTGGTGCGCAGGGCGCGCAGTGCCTTGGTCACCGCGACGCGCGTCGTGGCCGGCTCGATAATGCCGTCCAGCTCGCCGCGCTCGGCCGCCAGAAACGGGCTGGCCACGTTGTAGGTGTACTCGTTGGCCAGGCGGGTGCGCACGGCGGCGACATCTTCCTCGGCTGCCTCGGCCTTCTTGATCTCGGCGCGATACAGGATGTTCACGGCGCCCTGTCCACCCATCACGGCGATCTCCGCGGTCGGCCAGGCCAGGTTGATGTCCGCGCCGAGCTGCTTGGAGCCCATCACGATGTACGCGCCGCCGTAGGCCTTGCGCAGGATGACGGTGACCAGAGGCACGGTCGCCTCCGCGTAGGCATAGAGCAGCTTGGCGCCGCGGCGGATGATTCCGGTCCACTCCTGGTCGGTGCCGGGCAGGAACCCGGGCACGTCGACCAAGGTGAGGATCGGAATCGAGAACGCGTCGCAGAACCGCACGAAACGGGCCGCCTTCTCGCCGGCCGGGATGTTGAGCGTGCCGGCCATGGCATTGGGTTGGTTGGCGACGATACCGATCGAACGTCCCTCGACCCGGGCGAAGCCGACGACGATGTTCGGTGCGAACAAGGGCTGAGTCTCGAGGAAGTCACCATGGTCGACGATGTGCTCGATCACGGTCTTCACGTCGTAGGGCTGGTGCGCGGAGTCGGGGATGATCGTGTTCAACGACCGATCGGCATCCGTCGTCTCGAGTTCGATGTCGCTGTCGAACACGGGCAGGTCGGCCAGGTTGTTGTCCGGCAGGTAGCTGAGCAGGGTGCGGGCGTAGTCGAGGGCGTCGGGTTCGTCGCTGGCCAGGTAGTGCGCCACCCCGGAGATCGTGTTGTGGGTGAGCGCGCCGCCGAGCTCCTCCATGCCGACGTCTTCGCCGGTGACGGTCTTGATCACGTCGGGGCCGGTGACGAACATCTGGCTGGTCTTGTCGACCATGATCACGAAGTCGGTCAGGGCGGGGGAGTAGACGGCGCCGCCGGCGGCCGGGCCGCAGATGATCGAGATCTGGGGGATGACGCCGGACGCGGCCGTGTTGCGGCGAAAGATCTCGCCGTACTTGCCGAGGGCGACGACACCCTCCTGGATGCGGGCTCCGCCGGAGTCGAGGATGCCGATGATGGGCACCCCGGTCTTGAGGGCGAGGTCCATCACCTTGATGATCTTCTCGCCGGCGACCTCGCCGAGCGAACCGCCGAAGATGGTGAAGTCCTGCGAGTACACGCAGACCTGGCGGCCGTGGATGGTGCCGGTGCCCGTGACGACGGCGTCGCCGTAGGGCCGCTTCTTCTCCATGCCGAACGCGTGCGTGCGGTGCCGCACGAACTCGTCGAGCTCGACGAAGGAGCCCTGGTCGAGGAGCAGGTCGATCCGCTCCCGGGCGGTCATCTTGCCCTTGGCGTGCTGTTTCTCGATCGCGGCCTCGCCGCTGGCGGTCACGGCTTCGTGATAGCGCAGCTTGAGGTCGGCGAGCTTTCCAGCCGTCGTGTACAGGTCGGGGCCCGCAAGGGGCGAGTTCTCAGTCACGCGGTTCACTCTACCGGCCAGCCCCGGCCCCCGATCGTTGACGATTGTCTACAAAAACCGGCCGGTTTGCTGGTCGGGTGCGCCCGCATCCCCGTGGCCAAGGGCTGAAATACCGTGGCCAACTCCTGAGAACTCTCGGTTTCGAGCCGGGATTGTGTCATTTGAGCCGCCATTCGGGAGAATTACAGGAGTTAGCCACAGGGAGAGTGCCAGATGGAGTTTCCGCTCAGCCGCGAGGTCGTGCCACGTTTCGAATACCTGGCCGAGACCGGGTCGACGAACGACGTTCTCGTCGGCCACGCGGTGGGTGAGGATGCCGCAGCCTGGCCCGAACTGTCGACGGTCGTCACCGACAACCAGACTCGCGGTCGCGGCCGACTGGGCCGCACCTGGCTCGCCCCCACCGGCAAGTCGCTCGCCATCTCGGTGCTGCTCCGACCGCGGGTGGGCGCGGCCCCGCTCCCGATCGACCACTACGGCTGGTTCCCCCTTCTCGCGGGGGCGGCGATGACCCGGGCCGTGCGCGCGGTCGTCGAGGCGAGCCTGGCGGCCCGGGCGAACGAGCCCGGCGAGGCGGCCCCCCGGCACGAGGTCACCCTGAAGTGGCCCAACGACGTGCTGATCGACGGCTACAAGGTGTCGGGCATCCTCTCGGAACTGCTGCCCGACGCGCAGGGACTGGTCATCGGCGCCGGCCTGAACGTTTCCCTCGACGAGCACGACCTGCCCACGCTGACGTCGACGTCGCTGCTGCTGGTGACCGGTTCTGCGCCCGATCCGGATGCCGTGCTCGCCCGCTACCTCACCGAACTACGGCAGCTCACCCGGGCCTTCCTCGACGCGGAGGGTGACCCGGTGCGGAGCGGGCTGCTGCACGCGGTGACCGAGCTGTGCGCCACGATCGGCGGGGTCGTGCGGGTGGAACTGCCCGGCGGCACCGACCTCGTGGGCACCGCGATCGCTCTCGACGTCAGCGGCCGGCTCATCGTCGAAGACCAGGCGAACGGAGAACCGCAGGCCGTCGCAGCCGGGGATGTCACCCACCTGCGGTATTAATGGGTTATGACAAAGACAGCGGGCTTCGGTACGGCCGAGGTGCTTCCCCCGGCCGAATCGGTCGTGGCCGGGCTTCGCCCGCACGCCCGGATCCTGTTCTGGCCCACTCTGGCCTTACTGGCCATTGTCGGCGCCGCCGGGTATTTCTACGGCTCGCTGCCGGAGCCGTGGGAGAACCTGGCGCTGCTGGCCGCCGCAGCCGCCCTCGTGCTGCTGCTCTGGCTGCTGCCGCTGGCCTCGTGGCTGAACAACCGCTATACGATCACGACCCGGCGCATCATCTTTCGGCACGGATTCTTCGTGCGCACCCGCCAGGAACTTCTGCACAGCCGCGGCTACGACGTGACCGTACGCCAGAACTGGCTGCAGTCGCTGGCCCACTCGGGTGACGTGCTGATCAATGCCGGACTGGAGCATCCGCTCGTGTTGAAAGACGTGCCTGACGCCGCCCTCGTGCAGCAGGTGCTGCACGACCAGATGGAGTCCTCGCGCACCCTGATGGGCTCGCGCCGCCAGGAGCAGTCAGCTCTCGCCGACGAGACCGCGCACTGGGGATCCCGCTAGACGGCCCCGGCCGGCCTTTGCCTCGGCCGCGCGCCGCGGGGAGAACACCCAGTGCCGGTAGAGCACGAAGCGGAAAGCCGAACCCAGCCCCAGGCCGATCACGTTCGAGGAGATGTTATCGGCGAGCAGGCTGGTGTAGCCGAGCCCGTAGCGGCTGACCCAGAGGCAGGCGAGGCCGATGGCCATGCCGATCAGGCTGACGGCGAAGAACTCGGCCGCCTCGCGCAGCGTGCGGGACTGGCGGTTCGCCCCGAAGGTCCAGAAGCGGTTGCCGATCCAGTTCACGATGATGGCCAGTGTGGTCGACACAACCTTGGCGTAGATCGGTCCGGCCTCCAGCACGGCAGGGTCAAAGACCGTGGTGCGCAGCAGGTTGAAGACCGTGAAGTCGACGGCGAAGCCGACCAGGCCGACAGCTCCGAACTTGCCGAGCTGATTGGCGAAGGCCAGAAGCCGTGCTGATCGGCGCTGTGTACTCGGCATGCATCCCTCCGGATGATGGGCAAAGATAGAAGACGAGAACCCGAGTCTACGGCGAGGCCCAGCCTGCTGCCTGAGAGAACCCGTATCGGGGAATGAACGGTGTCAAGGAGTTGGTGGAGCGATGAATACGACTGTGGGTGTGATCGGCGGCGGACAGCTGGCCAGGATGATGATTCCGGCGGCCGTCAACCTGGGCATCCGGATCCGGGTGCTGGCCGAGAACGAGGGCATGTCGGCCGACCTGGCCGCGGTGCAGGTGGGCGACTACCGCGACCGGGACGTGGTGCTGGCCTTCGCCGAGACCGTCGACGTCGTCACGTTCGACCACGAGCACGTGCCGCAGGAGATCCTGCGTGAGCTTGTGGCCAGGGGCGTGGCCGTGCACCCGGGCCCCGACGCGCTGCTGTATGCCCAGGACAAGCTGTTGATGCGTCAGCGCCTGAGCGAGCTGGGTCTGCCGGTGCCGGACTGGGCGCGGGTTGAGAACGCCGCCGAGCTGGGCGTGTTCCTGGCCGCCCATAACGGTCGCGCGGTCGTCAAGACGGCCCGCGGCGGCTACGACGGCAAGGGGGTGCGACTGGTCACCCACGAGCACGAGGTGGATGACTGGTTCGCCGCGCTCGCCGAAGACGGCAATGACGGCGCCCTCCTGGTGGAGGAGCTCGTCGAGTTTCGCCGGGAGCTCGCCCAGCTGGTCGCGCGCCGTCCGTCCGGCCAGATCGCGCTGTGGCCCGTGGTCGAGACCGTGCAGCAGGGTGGCGTCTGCTCCGAGGTCATCGCTCCGGCGCCCCAGTCCGAGGGTCGACTGGCCGATGCGGCGGCCGACATAGCCGTGCGCATCGCCGAGGGCATCGGCGCCACCGGCATGCTGGCCGTCGAACTGTTCGAGACGACGGATGAGCGCATCCTGGTCAACGAGTTGGCGATGCGCCCGCACAACAGCGGCCACTGGTCGATCGAAGGGTCGACGACGAGCCAGTTCGAGCAGCATCTCCGGGCCGTGCTCGACCTTCCTCTCGGGGCGACCGACGCCAGGGACCCGTGGACCGTCATGGTCAACATTCTCGGCGGGCCGGCGTCGGAGACCCTCTCGTCCCGCTACCCGGCCGCGTTCGAGGCCTTTCCGACAGCCAAGGTGCACACCTACGGCAAGGACCCCCGACCGGGGCGCAAGGTCGGCCATGTGACCGTCGGTGGGGACGATTTGGACCTCGTCGCCTACCAGGCGCGGGCCGCAGCGGCTGTTTTTCAGGACTGACCAAATAGGATCGACTGCGTGACAGACAACCCTGTGCCCGAGACCGCTCCGCGCGGCGCCACCCCGACGCCGCTTGTGGGCGTCGTGATGGGCTCCGATTCCGACTGGCCGGTGATGAGCGACGCCGCCCAGCTGCTGCGCGACTTCGGCGTGCCCTTCGAGGTGCAGGTCGTCTCGGCGCACCGCACCCCCGAGAAGATGATCGCCTACGGCCAGAGCGCCCACGCGCGCGGCCTCCGGGTGATCATCGCCGGCGCCGGAGGGGCTGCCCACCTGCCCGGCATGCTCGCGGCCGTGACCACCCTGCCGGTGGTAGGCGTGCCCGTGCCGCTCGGCCGACTCGACGGCCTGGACTCGCTCCTGTCGATCGTGCAGATGCCGGCCGGGGTTCCCGTGGCCACCGTTTCCATCGGCGGCGCACGCAACGCGGCTCTCATCGCCGTCAAGGTTCTCGCCATCGCCGACGACACCCTCCGGGTGAAGCTGCTCGGCTACATGGAGATGCTCGCCGCCCAGGTCGAGCAGAAGAACCTGGACCTCCAAGACAGATTATGAGTAGTGCACGTACGCCGATCCGGCATCCGGATGTCGGGTCCGCCCCGGTCATGACCAAGCGGGCCTGGTGGCTCGTCGTGCTCAATTTCGTGCTGCCCGGCTCCGCTCAGGTGCTGGCCGGCAGCCGTCGGCTCGGCCGGTTCGGCCTCCGCCTGACGCTCACACTGCTCACCCTCGCGGTGGTCGCCGGGGTTGTCTACGTGCTCTGGCCTGCCGTCGTCCTGACCGTGTTCACGAACTCGATCGGCCTGTGGGCGGTAGCGCTCCTGCTGGCCTTCTCCGGCGTGGTCTGGCTGATCCTGTCTCTGGACACCCTGCGCCTGGTGCGCCTCGTTCGCGCCACCCCCAAGGCCCGGCCGATCATCGCCGGCTTCGCGACGGTGTTGATGGTGGGCGTGGTCGGCACGGCCGGGTATGGGGCCTACGTGGCCACGACGGCCAGCGGGTTCCTGTCCTCGGTCTTCGTGGCCGGCCCGACCGAGCCGCCCTCCGACGGCCGCTACAATATCCTGCTGCTCGGCGGCGACGCCGGCCCTGACCGGGAGGGCCTGCGCCCCGACAGCATCTCCGTGGTCAGCATCGACGCCGAGACCGGCCAGGCCAGCATGATCGGCCTGCCGCGCAACCTCGAGGACGTGCCGTTCCCGGCCGACTCGCCGTTGGCATCCGTCTACCCGGAGGGGTACGGCTCGATCGACGGCTGCGAGGTCTCTGCCTGCATGCTCAACTCGATCTACACCGAGGTCGAGCTGAAGAGCCCGGAGATGTATCCGGACGCCGTCGATCAGGGCAGCGAACCGGGGATCGAGGGCATGCGCGACGCGGCCGAGGGAGTGACCGGCCTGACGATCCAGTACTACGTGCTGATCGACATGCAGGGCTTCTCCGAGTTGATCGACGCCCTCGGCGGCGTCGACATCAACGTCGACCACCGCGTCCCGGTGCACACCGACGAGACGTTCTCCGAGGTGGCCTTCTGGTTCGAGCCCGGCATGCAGCACATGGACGGGTTCCACGCCCTCTGGTACGCACGCTCACGCCACGACACGAGCGACTACGACCGGATGGTGCGGCAGCGGCAGGTTCAGGAGGCGATCCTGCAGCAGGCGAGCCCCGCCAACGTGCTGACGAAGTTCCAGGCGATCGCCACCGCCGGGAGCCAGGTCGTGAAGACCGACATCCCCCAGGGTATGCTCGGCTATTTCGTGGACCTGGCATCGAAGACGAAGGCGCTGCCGATCCAGTCCGTGGAGCTGGTGCCGGAGAACGACATCGACCCGGAGGACCCCGACTACGACGTCATCCGCAGCCTGATCGAGACCGCCCTGGCTCCGCCGCCCACGGCGGAACCGGCCTCGTAAAGCCGGTCGAGTCCGGTGCAGGGCGAGGTCGAGGTTCGGGGCCGGCAGGACCGGCCCCGGCCTACAGGTCCGCGTGCAGCAGCCAGATGCGCTCGGCGGAATCGCGCCAGGTGAAGGCCGAGGCGCGGTCGGTGCCGCAGATGCGCAGACGGCTGGCCAGTGTGGTGTCGGACAGCACCTGGGTCACGGCCGCGGCCAGACGCTCGGGGTACCCGGCGGCATCCGCACGCTCGACGACCAGCCCCGCATCGCCGGCGGCCTCGATCAGGGCAGGCGCGTCCGAGTGCACCACGGGGGTGCCCAGGTGGAACGCCTGGATCATCGGGCCGGCGAAGCCCTCTTCCAGACTGGGGTAGACGAACACGGACGCCCGTGAGATGACCACGGCCAGTTCCTCGTCGGTCAGCCCGTTGAGAGCCCGCACCCGGCCGAACGGGAGCCCGGCCTCGTCGGCCACGGCGGCCAGTTCGAGTTCGCCCCAGGAGGCCGGTCCCAGGACGATCAGTGGAAGGTCCGGGGCTCCCGGCAGGCCGAGGCCCGTGACCAGCGCCGTGAGGGCCTTGCGCGGCTCCAGCGTTCCGACGGCGACGATGTACTCGTTCGGCAGTGTCAGGCGTTCGGCGATGATCTCCGTCGCGGAGGAGTTCGACGGCAGGCGGAGGCCGCTGCCGATGCCGCCGCCGATCACGCGCACCCGGTCGCCGAGGTCGACGATGCCCGCGAGCTGGTGGGCCACGGCGTGGCTGGGCACCACGATCGCATCCGCGTACTTGCGGGCGCGTTTCACCATGACCTTCGTCCACGCGACGGTGGCCGGGGTGAGGGCCTCCGGATGCGTCCAGGCCAGCACGTCGTGAATAGTGACGGTCATCTGGGTGCCGTCCTTGACGATGCTGTGCCGGTGCAGGGGCGCCAGCAGAGACGGGGCGTGGATCATGCCTGACCCGGAGCTGTTGACGATGCCCAATTGCCAGGCCGCCGTGAGTTCGCGGCGGGGGAGCGTCGTCTTGTGCAGGCCGGCCAGGCCCGGGAGGGAGGCCTCGATCCGCGCGTAGTCCTCAGCCGACGAGGCCGACACGATTCCTCCGACGTCGCACTCGGCCGGAGCCGCAGCGATCAGGGCCCGGGTCAGTTCTTCGGTGTACCGACCCATGCCGCCCGGAACCGGTGCGCTCATCCGGTCCAGGACGACTTTCAGTGTGGTCATCGGTCCGCGAAGATCCCCTGCTCGGAGGCCACGGCCAGAGCCTCGCGCCAGTCGCGGATGGGGGACAGCCCGGCAGCGGCCCAGGCGTCGTGGCCGAGCACCGAATACGAGGGCCGGGGAGCCGGGCGCACGAACTGCGAGCTGTCGGTCGGGGTGACCCGTTCCGGGTTCAGGGCCGCGGCTGCGAACACAGCCTGAGCGAAGCCGAACCAGCTCGTCACGCCCGAACTGGTGCCGTGATAGATGCCGGCGGGCGCGTCGGAATCGAGCAGGGCGACGATCTGTGCGGCCAGGTCGGCAGTCCAGGTGGGCTGGCCGACCTGGTCGTCGACGACGCTGAGGGTGTCGCGGGCGGCGGCGAGCTTCAGCATGGTCTTGGGGAAGTTCGGGCCGTGCTCCCCGTAGAGCCAGGCCGTGCGCACGATGTAGCTGCCCGCCGGGTGCTCCGCCAGCACGAACGCCTCGCCCGCGGCCTTGGTGCGGCCGTAGGCGGAGATCGGGTTGAGCGGGGTGTCCTCGGAGTAGGGATCGGTGGCGCTGCCGTCGAACACGTAGTCGGTCGAGACCTGCACGAGCTTCGCCCCGGCAGCGGATGCGGCGAGCGCCAGGTTGTGCGGACCGGTCGCGTTGATCGCGTACGCGGCATCCTCGTTCGTCTCGGCGTCGTCCACCTTGGTGTAGGCGGCGGCGTTGATGATGACGTCATAGCCGACGACTCCGGCCAGAACCGCGGCCCGGTCGGTGATGTCCAGCTCGGTGCGGTCGGACGCCGTGACGTCGCGGCCGGCGAGCGCCGCCTGCAGGTCGCGGCCGAGCATCCCGGCCGCGCCGGTGATCAGGTAGCGGGTCATCAGTTCAATTCCGCACGGGCCTTGAGGGGTTCCCACCAGCTGCGGTTGTCCCGGTACCACTGCACCACGTCCGCGAGTCCCTGAGTGAACGGAACGAGCGGTGCGTAGCCGAGTTCGGCCTGGATCTTGGAGATGTCCACGGAGTAGCGCAGGTCGTGCCCGAGGCGGTCGGCGACCCGGTCCACATAGGACCAGTCCTTGCCGGTGGAGTCGAGGAGCATCTGCGTGAGCTCCTTGTTGGTCAGCTCGGTGCCGCCGCCGATGTTGTAGATCTCACCCGCGCGGCCGCCGACGAGCACCATCGCGATGGCGCGGGTGTGGTCGTCCACGTGCAGCCAGTCACGGATGTTGTTGCCCTCGCCGTAGAGGGGAACATGTTTGTCGTCGATCAGGTTGGAGACGAACAGCGGGATGACCTTCTCGGGGAAGTGGTACGGCCCGTAGTTGTTTGAGCACCGCGTGATCGAGATGTTCAGACCGTGCGTGCGGTGGTAGCTGCGGGCGAGCAGGTCGCTGCCGGCCTTCGAGGCGGAGTAGGGGGAGTTCGGCTCGAGCGCGCGCTCCTCGTTCCACGAACCCTCGGCGATGGACCCGTAGACCTCGTCGGTGGAGACGTGCACGAACCGGGCCAGGTCATGCCGGAGCGCCGCGTCGAGCAGCTGCTGGGTGCCGAGCACGTTCGTCTCGACGAAGATCGACGCGTCGCGCACCGAGCGGTCCACGTGGGATTCGGCGGCGAAGTGCACCACGGCGTCGAGGGACGGGAAGAGCTCGTCGAGCAGCGCGGCGTCACGGATGTCTCCGTGCACGAACGAGTACCGCGGGGACCCGGCGACCGGGGCCAGGTTCTCGAGGTTGCCCGAGTAGGTGAGGGCGTCGAGTACGACGACCTCGGCTCCTTCGAGGCCGGGGTAGGCGTCTTCGAGGGTGCGCCGAACGAAGTTCGAGCCGATGAAACCGGCTCCGCCGGTGACGAGGATCTTCATATGGAGGTAACCGTTCCGTTTGATGAAAGTGCCCCCGCGATTCTACCGGTAAGCGCTTGGTAGGCTTAGTCGGTGAAGATCCGCGAACTCTCCATCCCCGATTCCTACGAAATCACTCCGAAGCAGTTCGGAGACGACCGGGGAGTCTTCCTCGAGTGGTATCGCTTCGACCGTCTCGAGGAGACGATCGGGCACAGCCTCAAGATCGCCCAGGCCAACACGTCGGTGTCCAAGCGCGGTTCCGTGCGCGGCATCCACTTCGCCGATATCCCACCCAGCCAGGCCAAGTACGTCACCGCGACGCACGGCGCCGTGCTTGACTACGTGATCGACATCCGGGTCGGCTCGCCGACCTTCGGCCAGTGGGACAGCGTCCTACTTGACGACATGGATCGCCGAGCGATCTACATCGCCGAGGGTCTCGGCCACTGTTTCGTGGCACTCACCGACGATGCCACGGTCAGCTACCTCGTCACCGCGCCCTTCAACCCGGGACGCGAACACGGCATCAACCCGCTTGACTCGGACATCGGCCTGGTCTTCCCGCCCGAGGCCGGCGAGCTTCTCCTGTCCCCGAAGGACACGGATGCCCCGAGCCTGACTGAAGCCGCCGCCAGCGGTCAGCTGCCCACCTGGGCCGACGCTCGGGCGTTCTACACCTCCCTAAACGAAGGAAAGTAACAATGCGCGGAATCATCCTCGCCGGCGGTTCCGGCACCCGACTGTGGCCCATCACCAAGGCCATCTCCAAGCAGCTGATGCCCATCTACGACAAGCCGATGATCTACTACCCTCTGTCGACGCTGATGATGGCGGACATAAACGAGATCCTGATCATCACCACGCCCGAGTACAACGACCAGTTCCGGGCGCTGCTCGGCGACGGGTCTCACCTCGGCCTCAGGATCGAGTACGCCTCGCAGCCGTCGCCGGACGGCCTCGCCCAGGCGTTCATCATCGGCGAGGAATTCATCGGGGACCAAAGCGTCGCTCTCGTGCTCGGCGACAACATCTTCCACGGCGCCGGCCTGGGATCGGCCCTGCGCGGCAACGCCGACCTGGTGGGAGCCCGGATCTTCGCCTACCACGTGAGCAACCCCAACGCCTATGGGGTGGTGGAGTTCGACGGCAGCATGACCGCGCTGTCGATCGAGGAGAAGCCGACGAAGCCGAAGAGCAACTACGCGGTTCCCGGCCTCTACTTCTACGACAATTCGGTCGTCGAGATCGCGAAGACCATCGAGCCCAGTGCGCGCGGCGAACTCGAGATCAGCACCGTCAACGAGCGCTACCTCGCCCAGGGCAACCTGCACGTTCAGGTTCTCGACCGCGGCACGGCGTGGCTCGACACCGGCACGTTCGAGTCGATGATGCAGGCGTCCGAGTACGTGCGCGTGATCGAAGACCGCCAGGGCTTCAAGGTCGGCTGCATCGAGGAGATCGCCTGGCGGGCCGGCTGGATCTCAAATTCCGACCTCGAGGCGCTGGCGGAGCCGCTCCAGAAAAGCGGATACGGGCGTTATCTGACCGGGCTCATCGCCGCGAACGACTGATTAGCCGAGCCGGCCGGTGCGGGCCAAGACGTGGGCCCGCACCGTCAAGCCGAGCTTCAGCACCCAGCGAACCGGAGCCAGATAGGGAGCAGAGTATTTCTTCTCGAGGTATCGGTACGCGCTGTCATGGTGGGCGCGCACCATCTTGCCGGACTCGGTGCTGGTCGAGTGCGCACCGGTGTGAACGACCGATGCTTCGGGCGTGTAGACGTTCTTCCACCCTGCCTTTCCCAGCCGGTAGCCCAGATCGACGTCTTCGAAGTACATGAAGAACCCCTCGTCGAAACCGTTCAGCTCCTCGAACGCGGTGCGACGAACGAGGAGGCAGGAACCGGACAGCCAGCCAACCGGGCGGCGCACGTCGGAACCCTCGCTCTCGGCACGATACGACCGACTCCACGGGTTGGCTGGCCAGATGCGTGCGAAGAGCGCGTGCCCCACTCCGTTTCGGAGCGAGGGAAGCTCTCGTCCGGACGGATACGTGGTGCCGTCGGCGTTGAGCACTCTCGGTCCGACCGAGCCGACGAGAGGATCGGCCGCAAGCTCTGCGAGCAGCGCGCTGGTTGCGCCATGGCCGAGCTCGACGTCCGGATTCGAGATCAGGATCGAGGTGACGTGTCTCGGCAGAGACGCGATCGCTGCGTTGATGGCACCGCCATAGCCTCGATTCTCACCCAGTGGCAGAAGGCGTGCACCTTGCAACTGGACAATGAGACTTATGGCCTCGAGGTCTGATGAGTGATTGTCGGCCACGATCACGGTGAGCTGGTGGTCTTCGCTGGTGCGCACCGAGTCGAGGAATTTCGGCAGGTGGGAACTCGAATTGTAGGTGACTGTGACCACAACCGTGGATTCGAGGGGAGTGCTAGACATCAGGGTCAAGCATACCCAGTGCCGTGTTGCCCCGGGTCGCCGCGTCCGACAGGCGGGTTCCGACCCGGCCCGGGCCGGTTGATAGAGTGATCCAGACATGTCTATACCTACTAATACCGATCCGATGCCGACCCACAAGGGGATCTCTGTGTTCCACCGGAGTATGCGCATCATCCGCGAGCAGGGTCCTCGAGTTTTTGTAGGAAAGGCGCTGCACATCGCCCTTCGTCCAGCGCGAGTTCTGCGTGCGGAGGGCGCGCGTGTATTCATCGTGCGGAGCCTGACGAAGGCCAGCTCGGTGATCGCGCGACACGAGGCCATCATGCTCGTCGCGAATGAGGATGCGGCGGAGCTGGATTGGACCCAGTCCCCGCACTGGCGAGTCTCGCCGACCGTGGTCGACGAAGGCCCAGTAGACATCGCCTGGATCATGTCGCCTCCCGGGCTCGAGAGCGGGGGGCACCAGAACCTGTTCCGGTTCATCGACATCGCCGAGAAAGCCGGGCACCGCTGCTCGATCTATCTCTACACGACGAGTGCCGCCGCCGTGAGCATCCCCGACATCCGCGCGATGCTGAAGTCTGCCGGGGCATACCCGGAAGTAGCGGCCCGCATCACGATGTACGACCGCGAGCAGGGCGTTGACGCAAGCACCCAGGCCCTCTTCGCCACCGGATGGGAGACGGCCTACCCTGCCTATCTTGACAAGTCCGATGCTCGCCGGTTCTATTTCGTGCAGGACTATGAGGCAAGCTTCTACCCGCTTGGCACCGAGTCCCTGCTGGCTGGCAACACCTACAAATTCGGCTTTCACGGCATCACCGCCGGTGGGTGGCTGGCCCACAAGCTCGCCACCGAATATGGCATGACCACGGACCATTTCGATTTCGCAGTGGACAAGACTCACTACAGCGTCACAAACGTCGGACGTCGCAACGAGGTCTTCTTCTACGCTAGGCCCGTCACGCCGCGCCGCGCGTTCGAATTCGGGTTGCTCGCCCTGGCTGAGTTCGCCAGGCTCAAACCCGAGGTGCGCATCAACCTCGCCGGCTGGGACGTGTCCAACTGGAATATCCCGTTTGAGTACACGAACCTCTCGAGCCTCGACATCTCCGAACTCAACGCCGTGTACAACCGCTGCGCCGCGGGTCTCGTGATGTCGCTGTCCAATATGTCCCTGTTGCCGTTGGAACTGCTCTCGAGCGGTGTCACTCCGGTCGTCAACGATGGCCCGAACAACCGGATGGTCTCGGACAACCCCTTCATCGAATACGTGCCGGCCTCGCCACTGGCCATCGCGCGCAAAATGGCCGAAGTATTCGACCACCCCGATGCGGTCGCACGATCGATCGCCATGTCGGAGTCGGTAGCTCAGGTCAACTGGTCGGATTCCGGCGTGCAATTCCTCGCGGCGTTCGAAGGGGCTATGCGTGGCTAATACAGTCGTTATCGGCGCCAACGGCTTCATCGGATCCCATCTTGTAGATTCACTCGCCGCTGCCGGGCATACCGTCACCGCCTTCGACCGGTTCAGTTCCCTGAAACCGACATTTACGGCCCCGGGCGTGCGGGTGCAGCAGGGGGAGTTCCTCAGCCGCTCCGATCTCGAAGGCGCCGTTAGCGGTCAAGATTACGTCTTCCACTTCCTTTCGACCACGAGCCCAGCGACCGCCGAGAGCGATCCGACCCTGGACATCCGCACCAATGTCGCCCAGACGGTTGAGCTGCTCGAGTCGGCCGCGACTTCGGGGATCAAACGGTTCTACTTCGCCTCGACCGGCGGTGCCATCTACGGACCGCAGTGCAAGGCAGAGTACTCGGAGATCGACCGGGCACTGCCGATTTCCCCGTACGGGATCGGCAAGCTGTCGATCGAGCACTACCTGCACTACTTCAAGGCCAAACATGGACTCGAGTCCACTGCCTTGCGCATTTCAAACCCCTACGGAACGCGCCAGAAGCCCAACAAGAAGCAGGGCCTGATCCCGATCGCACTCCGACAGATTTCCTTGGGGCGACCGGTGATCCGGCTGGGCAACGGGTCGATGGTGCGCGACTACGTCTATGTGGAGGATCTTGTTCGGATGGTGACGCCTATGGTGGGCGTGGACACCGAATTCGACCTTTACAATTTGGGCAGCGGCATCGGCTATTCGGTGTCCGACATCATCAACTCACTGCGCCGCGTGACCGGCATCGACTTCACCGTTGAGGAACGACCGGCCCCGCCCACGTTCGTCGACCGCGTCGTTCTCGACACCGAACGCTACCGCTCGGAGTTCGGTACGGCGAATATGACCGAGCTCGACGAAGGCGTCAGGCTGACCTATGAAGAGATCCGAGACCACCCGAATGACTGATGAGAACGCTGTAACCCCGACCCGTGCGACGGTCGCGATCCTCACCTACAACGGTGAGGCCTACCTCGAACGCATCCTGACGGAAGTCCTGGGCCAGGAGCTGGACGGCGCGTTCGAGGTGCTCGTGATCGATTCAGGATCGACGGATTCAACCCTCGACATCGTGCGCCGATTCTCCTCGGTGCGCCTGCACGAGATCCCGAACTCGGAGTTCGGCCACGGAAAGACCCGTAACCTCGCCGCCCAGCTGGCGACCGGCGAGTTCGTGGCGTATCTGACCCACGATGCCATCCCCGCCTCCCGCCAGTGGCTGCGCGAGTTGCTCGAACCGTTCCGGCTCGATAAGCGCATTGTCGCCGTGATGGGCAAGCAGATTCCCCGCTCCGGTTGTTTCCCCTTGCTCAAGTACGAGATCCAGGGTGTCTTCGCGGGCTTCGGACCGGATTGGGGCACGTCCGTGTTTTACAAGGATGCGTTCGTGCAGAGTGAGGGTGTGCTGAACGCCATCAGTTTCTACTCTGACGTCAATTCGGCCGCGCGGCGAGACTTCCTGCTCAACACCATCCCGTACCGCGATGTGCGCTACGCAGAGGACCAACTCTTCGGCAAGGACCTAATCGAGGCCGGCTATCGCAAGGCGTACGCAGGTCGAGCGGCGGTCGAGCACTCGAACGACCTCACCCTGGCCGAGTACGGCAAGCGGATCTTCGACGAGACCATCGGTCTGCGCCAGATCGGTTTCCCGATCCCACCCATGACGGGGCGAGCGCAACTTCGCCTCACCATGCGGGGTATCGCCGGCGACACGCTGCGCATTCTCCGAGACCCCGACTTCAGCTGGAAGCGCCGGTTCTTCTGGCTCGCCATGAACCCCCCCTACCAGGTGCGGAAGTGGACGAGCTACCGAGCGTCGACCCTGACGGATCTCACGGATCAGGCGGCCCTCGACTCGGGATCGCTGGAGACTGCACGCAAAATCTGAGTGCCTCTGCTCAGCACTGACCCCGCAACTTCCAAGGATATGAAATGCAGCTAAAAGGGTCGAAGATCCTGATCACCCAGGCGCACCTGCTTCGTTACATGGGCGCCGAGATCGTGACCCTGGAACTCGCAGAGTACCTCGCCGGGCAGGGCGTGGAAGTCGTCATCGCAACCCACTCCTTCGGTTACCCGATCCGTGAGGAGTTCGACCGGATCGAGGGCGTCACGGTCTTCGAGCTGTGGGATGTCGCACTCGCTGCGAACCTGGAGGCACGGCTTCCTGACCTCGCGTGGATTCAGCACTCCATCATCCCAGTGGTCGTGCTGGAACACGCCAACGAGATCCTGTTCGTGTTCCACCACATGTCATCGATTCTCCCGGCTGAGTTCACGATGGCTGCGGCCTTGGAATCGTCCTTGGCCACGGCCGTCCTGTTCGAGTCGCCGCGATCGTTGGAAATCCATCGCGGGACGGGGGTCTACGAGGATGTGGAGCCCGATCGTCTCCAGGTGATGGGCAATGCGGCGCCGGCCCGATTCGGCGAGGTGTCACCGACTCCGAGTGCTGAGCGGCGAATCACGGTGGTCTCCAACCACATCCCACCCGAACTCGTCGCTGCCTTCGGTGGACTCCGGGAACACTTCGTCCTGGACGTGATCGGTTCCCAGACCGAGCTGGGAGCCGCTCCGCGGCGGGTAACGCCGGACACCCTGGCCGGCACGGACGCGATCATCTCCATCGGCAAGACGGTGCAGTACTCGATCGTCGCCGGAGTCCCCGTGTACTGCTACGACCATTTCGGCGGACCGGGTTGGATCAGCCGGGCGAACATTGAGGAAGCGCGCTGGCAGAATTTCTCGGGCAGAGGAACCGGAACGAAGAGCACTTCGGAGATCGTCGCAGAGATCTCCGAAGGTATCGACGACGCGGTCGCGGAGGCGGCCTTGGTGCGTCGTGACTGGACGCGCGTCTACCTTCTGCCGGAACGGCTCGACGACCTGCTGGAGTTCGCCTCAGATCGGCGCAGGGCGATCGGCGACCTTACCCGTCAGCAGATTCAGGCGCACGAAAACGTTCAGGCCGCTTTCGGCTCGTATGTGCGCGAGTGGATCCGAATGCAGGCGCTCTCCGACGAGCTCAAGGACGCGTCAGCCGAACTCAACGCCACCATCGTCGAGCTGGAGACGGACATCCTGGAGCAGGAAGACAGGCTCACCTCGATGAACGAGACTCTGGACGAGCTCTATTCGAGTCGGCTCTATCGCACCCTGAACGGAATCCGGCACAGTTGGGTGAACCGGACCTTGCGGAAACTGCGTACGGTGCGTCGCGGCTTCTAGGAGAGGCCGGCGGCCCGGGCGGCTTCGATCCGTCGGATACTGGATTCGACGTCCAAACGGATCGCACCCCGGCCTACTCCGTAGTCCGCGACCTCGAACGTGGCGGCCGGGTTCACGACCTGGATCGTCGCCCCGGCCTCGTAGGCCATGCCGACGCTGACCGAGTACGACCCACCCCCGAGGTTGTGGTTCTTGAACGTCACGTTCAGCGCGTAGGTACCAGGCTCCAGCGGAAGCGTCTCGCCAAGTTCACGCGTTGTCATCCGAAAGACCACGTTGCCGACCGCGGTCTCCAGGGCGACGCCGATCAGCCAGGGGTCGATGGTTTCGAGAACCTCGTACTGCACGCTCACGTGGATGTCGGCGCGCGGAGCAATAATTCCCGCGTTGTCCTGCTCCGATGCGGTCACGCTTACCTGCGGAACGGCGACGACGTGGTGCTCGGGCCGGCCTTCGGCCTCAAGCTTCTCTTCATGCCTGACCTGCTCGTCGGAGAAACTGCCTCGGAGCACGCGCAGTGCCTGTGCCGGATCGCCGTCGTGGAGCATTTCCCCGTGCTCGAGCACGACGACCCTGTCGCAGAGTGCGCCAACCTGCTCGGCGGAGTGGCTCACCAACACGATCGTGCGGCCTTCGGCCTGGAACTGAGCGATCTTTGCCATGCACTTGCGCTGGAACGGTTCGTCTCCAACAGCAAGAACCTCATCGACGAGGAGCAGGTCAGGGTCAACGTGGACGGCGACCGCGAACGCCAGCCGCACGTACATGCCCGAACTGTAGAACTTCACCTGGGTGTCGATAAACTCCTCGATGCCGGAGAAGTCTACGATTTCGTCGAAGTACCCGTCGGTTTCGCTGCGGCTGAGGCCGAGGATGGCCGAATTGAGATAGACGTTCTCCCGGCCGGTGAGGTCCGGGTGGAAACCCGCGCCCAGCTCGAGAAGAGCGGCCATCCGGCCGCGACGGCTGACATGGCCGGTCGTGGGCTGGATGATCCCACCGACGACCTTCAGTAGGGTGCTCTTGCCTGAACCGTTGTGTCCGACAAGTCCCACGGTCGTGCCGGTTGCGATGTCGAGGGAGATGTCCTTGAGCGCCCAGAAGTCGTCCTGGTGCTTGCGCGCCCGGGTGAAGTTGAGGATGCGCTCCTTGATGGACTTGTCTTTGTGCATGACGAATCTCTTCGAAACGTCTTCCACGTGGATGATTGTCGGCGTGCTCATCGGGTCACAGCTCCTGTGCGAAATTGCCTTGAATGCGTGAGAAGATGCGCTGGCCGATCCAGAGGATCACGATGCTGATGCCCAAGGCGATCCAGAGCCGGATGGCCAGGTCGTCCGGCCAGTTCTGTGACGTGGACTCGGTGGTGCCGGCTACCCAGAACGCACGCTGCATCCCGAGCACGGCGACGGTGATCGGGTTTGCCAGATACAACTGTTCGAGCCAGTTTCCCTGCAGCTTGTCGTGCACGAACGAGAATGAGTACACAATCGGCGAAGCCCAGAAGAGGACCATGATAGCCACCTCTACGAGGTGCTGGACGTCACGCAAGTAGACGTTCAGGCCGGCGAGGAGGATGCCCAGACCTGTGGCGAAGAAAATGAGTACAGCCAGGGAGAGGGGTGCGTACAGCAGATTGAAGTCCATGGGAATCTGGCCAGCCACGATGGTGGCCAGAATTAGGATGATGAGTTGCACGCCGAAGTTGAAAAGGGCACCACCGACGCTTGCGAGCGGGAAGATCTCCCGCGGCAAGTAGATCTTCTTGATCAGGCCGGCATTGTTGGTGATGGAGGTCGTTCCGCCCTGGACGATCTCGACGAACAGCCCCCAGGTGGTGAGTCCCACGAAGACGAAAATAGCGAAGCTGGGAATGCTGCGGGCCAAGCCCAGAATCTCGCCGATGGCGAAGTAGTAGATGAGAAGCTGGGCGAGCGGACGTACCAAGCTCCAGACAATGCCGAGCGAGCTGTCTTTGTACCGCGCCTTGAGCTCGCGTCTCACGAGGAGGGACGTCAACTCGCGGCTGGCCCAGACATCCTTGATCGAGGTCCAGGTGCCGGTGACGAAGCGTGTCGACTGCCCGACCGGCTTGAGGTCTTCCATGGCAACTCGCTGTTCGCGATCGCGGGCTTGTGCCAATGACATGAACAACTCTCGATTGTGGGGGGATGGGCGAGGACGAGTCTAGGCGAAATCGTGTCGTGTTGCAGGCTCCGCATTGCCTGTGAGTCGATAGCCTTGAGGTCTGCTTACCTCCAGGGGAGTGGTGTAGGAGACGAGGGCCCGAATCTCTCGCTGCTGGGATCGCCTGGCCAACCCGGCGTCATGCCGACCAAGATGGAGATCCTGTGAGATTCAAACGCCTGACTGGGCTGACGCTGGCGGTGGCCCTCGCGGGCGCACTTTTTGTATCAGTCGCTCCGCCGCCAGCCGCCCAGGCTGCTGATGCTTCCTTCTTTGATCCGGCCTACATCATCAGCGACAACCTGTTCTTCGACGGGGCCGCCATGAGCGCGTCCCAGGTTCAGCAATTCCTCAATGAGAGGGTGCCGACGTGCCGTATCGGCTACGTCTGTCTGAAGGACTATCGACAGGACACGCCAACTCGCGCCGCGGTCTCCAACGACTGTGACGCTTATCAGGGCCAAGCCAATGAGTCGGCCGCGCAGATCATTGCCAAGGTGGGCCTTGCCTGTGGCATCAGTCAGAAAGCCATGATCGTTCTGCTCGAAAAGGAGCAGGGAATAGTCACTGACGATTGGCCGTCGGCGCGTCAGTACCGCAGTGCCACCGGCTACGGATGCCCGGACACGGCCGACTGTGATACGTCGTACTACGGCTTCTTCAACCAGGTCTACGCCGCTGCGCTGCAATTTCAGTACTACGCCAACAATCCGACCCGGTGGCGTCACGCACCGGATCGCTGGAACGCAGTGTGGTACCACCCGAATAGCTCTTGCGGAAGCAGTTCGGTATACATCAGGAATCAGGCCACGGCCGGACTCTACAACTACACGCCATACCAGCCCAACCAGGCGGGCCTCTCCAATCTCTACGGGTCCGGCGACACCTGCAGCTCCTACGGTAACCGTAATTTCTGGCGCATGTACTCGGACTGGTTCGGCTCCCCGATCGAAGGGCCCGAGACGTACATCGAACGGGCCTACCAACGGGCGGGCGGTTCAGGCGGCTACCTGGGCGCACCGACAACGAAGGTCACCAAGTACACGGCAAACGGCGGCGGGTACGTTCGCGGCTACGTGAACGGCGCCATCGCTTGGTCCACCGGTACCACCGCGTACGTCCTCACGGGCGCCATCCGCACCGCATATGGCCTGGCGGGGGGCATCACCGGGACACTCGGATGGCCGACATCCGACCCGAACAGCATCGCGGCAAACGGCGGCGGCACAGTCCAGGGTTTCCAGAAGGGGGCCATCGTGTCCTCCAAGGCCGGGTCTTGGGTCTTGTCCGGGGAGATCAGGAGCCAGCTGGCGCGAGCCGGCGGAGTCACCGGCGATCCCGGGTGGGCGACCGCCGCCCAGACCTGCGATGGTGCGGGTCTGTGCACGCAGCCCTTCACGGGCGGCACGTTCTTTGCCTCGCCCGCCGCGGGCGGCAGCTTCGTTCCGACCGCACTGCTGGGGGCCTACACGGCTGCCGGAGGCCCGGCGGGAAGCCTCGGGCTGCCGACGACTGCGCCATCGACCTTGACCGTCAACGGTGGCGGGCGCGTGCAGGGATTCGCCAAGGGTGCCATCGCCTGGTCCTCGAGCGGCGGGGCGCACGTACTCTCCGGGTCCATTCGGGACTATTACGGCACCGTCGGGGGAATCGGCGGATCCGCTGGCTGGCCGACGTCGGACCAGCTCTGCGGAGCAGCCGACTGCTCCCAGTCGTTCCAGGGTGCCAAACTCTATTGGACGACGGCGGGTCAGGGGGCGTACGTAGACGCACGGTTGGCGGGCGCTTACGACAAGCTGGGTGGCACGAGCGGGTCGACTGGGTCGCTAGGCCTTCCGACCTCCGGTGTCGTTGCCCTGTCCGCCAATGGCGGCGGTGTGGTTGAGGCATTCCAGAACGGGGCGATCGCCTGGTCCCCGAACGGTGGGGCGCACGCTCTCACCGGGGACATCCGCACCGCGTTCAATCTGGCCGGCGGCATCGATGGAATGCTGGGATGGCCCACGGGGGATCAGGTCTGTGGCGATGCCACGCGGTGCTCACAGACGTTCGTGGGCGGCACGCTGTATTGGTCGTCAACCCAAGGGGCCTCGATCGTTGGGACCGCCATCAACGGTGCCTATACGACGGCCGGTGGAACCACGGGGGTCCTGGGCTGGCCCACCAGTGGCGAGATCTTCGTCGCCGCGAACGGGGGAGGATCGGTGCAGACCTTCGAGAAGGGAGCCATCGCCGCGTCGAAGCAGTTCGGCGCGTATGCCCTTCGAGGCGAGATGCGCACGTACTACAACACCCTCGGAGGCCTGGGCGGCACACTCGGATGGCCCAAGTCAGAGATGACTTGCAACGCGGCCTCGGTGTGCACTCAGACGTTCTTTGGCGGCGTTCTCACCTGGACACCTGGAACCGGGGGTACACGGGGCTGACCTCAATCACGATCCCGTAGTTTTCGTAGAACTGGCCCCATGCCTACAGCGCACGGGGCCAGTTCTTTCTGCAACTGGGGTTTTAGGCCAGCAACGGGGCACTTACGAGAACGTAGGCGTAAAGGGCGACCGAGTAGGCCACGAGGATGCCGACGGCCCAGCGGTTCCGAATTGTGAGACCGGCCAGCAGCAGGAACGACCCCACGATCGAGGCCCCGTACCGAGGCGGAAGCGGAAAGTAGTTGCCGGTCGTCACATGGATCATAATTGCGAGCATGGGCGCGAAGAACAAAGCGGCCATAGTAACGGACACCACGATCGGGGTGAGTTTCGATCCCTTGCGCAGGGTCCAAAACGCCCCCAGGACCCCGGCAACACAGATCCACGTGAGCGGTGCAACCACGAAGCCCGGAATTGCGTAGGCGAGGTCGGTCGAGCCCGTGACATTGACGTTGGAGACGATCGCGCTGGGAAGGAATGTCGCGACTTGGGAGACGAGCTCCTCAGGTGTGAGTGGAATGCCGATCGCCTGATCGACGGGGATTCCGACCGCTTCCGCTGAGCGGAAGGCCAGCCAAGCCAGCTGGGCGGTCACCGATGCGCCGAGCGCGAGGACGGCGAAGAAGAGCAATCCAAGCGATGACCGGTTCCGCTGATACGGTCTGCGAGTCTTCCAACCGGCCCAGTGTGTTTCTTTCCGCTCCAGCAGCCACAGTATGAGCAGGTACAGAGCAGCGAGGCAGACGCCGAGAACATTCGTCACTTTGAAGAGCACCGCTGCCGTTGAGATCACCGCCAGCCACCACCCGGACCATTGGCCCCGGCCGATCTTCACCGCCGTCAGGAGGAGGAGGATGCCGAAGGCGAGGGAGGGAGCGTCCGTGCTGATATAGGTATAGGTCCACCAGGCGAACGGCGATGCGATCAGGGCCAACCCGAGCCCGAGGATGACCGGGCGCCGGATGCGCCATTGCCGAAGTAGGAGGTGCAGAAGCACGGAGGCCAGCCCGAGCCAGAGCGCCCCCGTGACCCGCCATGACGAGAGTTGATTGATGCCCGTGACCGTGTGGACGGCGTCTCCGACCACGCGCGTCACCGCGAAGTAGGCTGGAGTGTACGCATCGGCCGACGTGACGCCCTTGTATGGGAACACCGACAGGTCTGCGACGCTGCTGCCGCACGCCGGGCCCATCGGGCCGTACGGCGTGACGCCGTCGCAGGACATGATGACGAGGGCTTCCTTGCCGATCTTCTCGCCCTCGTGCACGATGCCCTGTACGGGAAGTTTGAACAGGTAGTCGACATAGACCCATTCGTCAACAGGGGAGAGAGCCGGTCCGTGGTTCGCGGTTACGACGGCTGACATCCCGAACGAGGCAATGACCAGAACGACCGGTACCCAGAGGGCGATGAAGAGGCGCCTCCATCGCGACTGGTATTTTGCGGCGGCTGTGACGGTTTGCTCGTGTGACACGGTCATATCAATCTCTTGGAGGCGACCCGGATTCCGTCGAGAATACCGGCGGCCCCGATAGCTGGAAGACGGATGGGGCGTTAACGGGTGCGCGCGCCGTCGAATGGGCCGCATACCATGGGTACTTCGACCTTAGTCGTGAGCGCAGATAATCCCCGGCAAAGGGGTGCAACGAACAGAAGGATGGATAGTACCGTGAGCCCAGTCGGCGAATCCTTCGAACCGATCACCGTGGTGATCCCCGTCTACAGCGGAGTCGAGCCTGGCCATCTGCGCAGGGCCCTCGGGAGTATGCAGGATCAAACTCTCCCTGCCGACGAAATCCTGATCGTGGAGGACGGGCCTTTGGGCCCGGGCCTTGACGCGGTCGTGGCCGAACTCGGCGGGGTCGACTCCCGGGTGCGCCGAATCTCGCTGGCGCAGAATCGGGGCGTGGCCTACGCGATGCAGGCGGGCATTGAAGCGGCGAGAAACCGCTGGGTCGCCCGGATGGACGCCGATGACGTCTCCCTGCCCAACCGGCTGGAAATGCAGGCGCAGGCCGCATCCGGTGGGCACTATGCGGCGATCGGCGCCGCCATGCTGGAATTCGAGGGCGACGAGGAGAACATCGTCGGACTGCGGGTGATGCCGCTCACGGAAGAACGAATCCGGCGATACGTTCTGACCAACAGCCCGATCAACAATCCGACGCTCTTCCTGGACCGGGACGCAGCCCTGGCGGTCGGCGGCGTGCGTCATGTCCCCAATATGGAGGACTATGACCTGTTTGCCCGGCTGGCTGCCGGGGGCTATCCGATGCTGAATCTCGCTGAACCACTACTCCTGTTCCGGGCTGACCCGGCCATGTTCAAGCGTCGGTCCGCCCGCGGGATGTTCGCCGCGGAGGTGCAGATGCAGCGCAACCTGCGCTCGTACGGTCTGATCAGAACGCCCCGAATGTACGTGAACCTGCTTGTCCGAAGTGCGTTCAGAGCACTTCCGCAACGCGCCTTGAGGTTCGCCTACGCGCTGTTGTTCCGGGTCCGTCCCGCAGGGAGCAAGGGCCTAGGCTCGAAAGAGAATGGGAAAGGCACAGCCAAGTCCGATGGATTATGAAGCAGATGATATGACTAGGGACGTTAGTCCGATGGATCCGGCGATGAGCGACGCGGACCGGATAATCGCGGAAAAGACGTGGCTCGTCATTCCGCTCTTCAATGAAGCAGCCGTGGTGGGAGACGTCATCCGTTACGCCCGGGAGACGTTCCCCCACGTCGTTTGCGTGGATGACGGCAGCACCGACGACTCGGCCCAGGCGGCGCGCCGCGCTGGTGCCCACGTCGTGCACCACCCCATCAACCTAGGTCAGGGTGCGTCGCTGCAAACCGGACTTCGATACGCACTCACCGACCCGGGGGCCGAGTATTTCGTGACCTTCGACTCCGACGGGCAGCACCGGGTAGAGGACGCTCTGGACATGGTCAGGCGCCTGGCGACGGAGCCGCTGGACATCGTGGTGGGGTCGCGCTTCCTCGACGACCGCACGAAACCCGGCGCGATCAAACGGCTGGTCCTCAAGGCCGCCGTCGTCTTCCAGAACGTCACATCAGGTGTGCGCCTCACGGATGCGCACAACGGACTTCGTGCCCTGTCTCGCCAGGCGGCGAGTTCGATTCGAGTGACCCAGAACCGGATGGCCCACGCCTCCGAGATCGTCAACGAAATCGGGCGGTTGAAGCTCCGTTACGCCGAGCAGCCGGTGCACATCATCTATACGGATTACTCGAGGTCGAAGGGCCAGTCCGTCTGGAACTCCGTCAACATTGTCAGCGACCTCATCTTCAAATGATCGGACTGCGAGGGACGGAAACCCATGGACGCTAATCAAATTCTGATCAAGGTTGTCTTGATCACAGTCTTCGCCGTTCTGGGCTTGGTGATCCTCCTACCCCGGCGTGGTGCGCGGGGCATGGCCATCCGCCGTCTGACACTGTTGCTGGTCATGGTGAGTGCGGTCATCGCCGTCATCTTCCCGAACCTGACCAACGCGGTCGCCTCCGTGCTGGGCGTGGGGCGCGGAACGGATCTGCTCCTCTACGGGCTGATCGTGGTCTTCCTCGGCTTCGCCGTCACGTCCTCCGCTCACAACCGGCGACTCGACCGTCAGATAACCGACCTGGCCCGCCAGATCGCACTGACCGAAGCACCCACGGCGCAGGACGGCCGAACCCCGACGGAAGATGTCAATCCCGCATGACAACCCTGGTGACCGGTGGCACAGGCTACATCGGAGCTCATATCGTTGATCTGCTGCTCAAGCAGGGGCGCTCGGTCGTGATCGCGGACGACGTCGTCACCGGCATCGAAGCACGGGTGCCCGGGGTGCCGATCCTGCGCTTGGAGCTGTCGGAAGACACCGCGGTCGCACGCCTTCGCGACCTGATGATGGAGCACGATGTCGACGAGGTCGTGCACCTTGCCGCGCGCAAGCAAGTCGGCGAATCGGTACAGCGCCCCACGTGGTACTTCCAGCAGAACCTCGGTGGTCTGGCCAATCTGTTGGCGGCCATGGGCGAGGCCGGGGTGACCCGTCTGGTCTTCTCCTCTTCGGCCGCCGTGTACGGTAACGGCGCCGGGCTCCCGCTCCTGGAAACTGACGAGACACGGCCGGTGAACCCCTACGGCGAGACCAAGCTCGTCGGCGAGTGGATGATCCGCGACGAGACAGTGGCACGGCCACTGCGCGCGATCAGCCTTCGCTACTTCAATGTGGCGGGCGCCGCCCGACCCGAGCTGGCTGACCGCGCTGTGCTCAACCTGATACCGATGGTCTTCCAGAAAATGGCCGAGGGCCAGAACCCGGTCATTTTCGGTGACACGTACGACACGGCCGACGGCACGTGCGTTCGAGACTTCATCCACGTCGCCGATCTCGCGGACGCTCACCTGGCCGCGCTCTCCCGGCTGCATGAGCAGCCCGAGCCCTTCGACGTCTTCAACGTCGGCACCGGCCGCGGGTATTCGGTGCGTGATGTGGTCGACGCAGTGGCACGTGTCTCCGGCACCGACCTGCACCCGTCGATCGAGTCGCCACGCCCGGGCGACCCTGCCTCCGTGGTCGCCGAGGTCGACAAGATCGGTCGAGTCCTGGGATGGTCAGCAATCCGCTCCCTGAGTGACATGGTGAGTTCGGCTTGGAGCGCCCAGGAATCATCTCGGTGAGTGAATCCACCGGCAGCGGCCGGCGGGGAAAGCTCAGCATCCTCCTCATCGGGGGAGCCGCCGTGGTGGCCGGGGTTTCCGGTTATCTCGTCACCCTGGCGGTGGCCCAGCAGGCCGGCCTCGCTGCCTATTCTGTGTTCGCTGTCTTCTGGGCCGTTCTCTACTTCATTGTGGGATGTCTCTTCGGCCTTCAACAGGAGATGACCCGGGCCGTGTCGGCGCGTACCCGCGCACTCGCCACCGCCGAGGTGCCCGGGCAACCCCGCGTTCCGGTCCCGAAGTTCGTTCTTCTCGCGGCCGGGATCGTTGGTATTGCGATCGCGGTGAGTTTCCCCCTCTGGGCGCTCCCCGCTTTCGGGGCGAGTCAACTCGGACTGGTCCTGCCGTTGGCGGTGGGAGCGGTGGCCTGCGTCGCGGTCGCCTCCCTCAGCGGGGTCCTTTCCGGACTCGGACTCTGGGCCGACCTAGCTCTGATCGTGGGCCTGGACGGCGCTCTGCGCCTCGCAGCGGTCCTGTCGGTGCTCGCGCTCGGCGGGGACCAGACCTGGCTGGCCTGGGCCGTGATCGCACCGTTCCCGATCACGATGGGAACCGTCCTGGTGGTTGCCCGCAAGCGGTTGGCGCTTGCACGTTATGTCGACGGCACCTATCGCAGCCTGCTCTGGAACAGCTCCCGCACCATGCTGGCGGCTGCGGCCATGGCGGCGATGGTCACCGGGTTCCCGGCGCTCCTCGCGCTGTTCGCTGACGGAGTCGACCGGGCCTATTTCGGCGCTCTTATTCTGGCCATCACGCTCCTCCGGGCGCCCCTGCTCGTGCCGCTCACTGCATTCCAGAGTTACCTGCTGGTCTTCTTCGCGTCCCGTGAAGCGAACATCATCCGCGCTCTGGTCCTTTTTCTCACGGTCGTCGCGATCGGTACTGCGGTCTTCGCGGGGATGACGGCGCTCTGGGGCGAACAGGTCTTCGTCTGGCTGTTCGGCGTTACGGTGAGGCAGGTGAGCGACCTCCTGGTTCCGCTGGTGTTCGCATCAGGGATGATCGCGGGGCTCTTCGTGACCGGGCCGGCCGTTCTGTCCCGTGACAGTCACACCGCCTATACGGCCGGATGGGTGGTTGCGGCCGTCATCGCCATGGGCGCGGTGCTGATGCCCTGGGCGATCGGTGATCGTGTGATTGCAGCCCTGGTCATCGGGCCCGCCGCCGGTCTGTTCATTCACATCACGGCTGTCGTGCGGACGTCTGCGCAACGGCGAGACCGCCTCTCACGAGACGTGTCATGAGGGTGCTGTCTTCCCGGAAGGCGCTCCGTGTTCGCCACAAACCAGCGCACACCCGGTCCGTTTTCTGGACGGCCTTCGCCCTGATGGCGATGCTCGCCACCCTGTGGTCCCTCGCCAGCCCGATCTTCTCCGTCCCCGACGAGAACGCCCATGCCGCCAAGGCCATCGCACAGGTGCGCGGTGACCTGACCGGACACCCCGTGGCGGGGGTCAGACACTCCGTCGTCGACCTGCCGGAGGAGTACTCCTACAGCCAGCAGATCGTCTGCTACCTGTTCCACCCCGAGATGACCGCGGACTGCGGGTTCGAGCTAGGGGATTCAGGCGGCGCCGACTGGTTCAACACCTGGGTGAGCGCGTACAACCCGATCTACTATTACCTCGTCGGCTGGCCGACCCTTCTGTTCGACGGATCGGCCGGGATCTACTCCATGCGCATCGTCAGCGGCTTGCTGTGCTCCGTCTTCGTGGCCTGGGCCTTCCAAACCGCGATGTCGGTGTGGCGTTCCCGTTGGCTGCCGTTCGGGCTGGCCTTCCTCGCTGCGCCCATGGTGCTGTACCTCTTCGGTGCGGTGAACCCCAACGGCATCGAGGTCGCGGCGGCCGGTGCACTCTGGATCTCCCTGCTCCGGCTCCTGCAGCACTTCGACGGCCGGGACGCGGGAGTGGTGTCGTCACTGTCCCGCCGCTACCTTTGGACGATCGTCACGGTGGCATCGATCGTGCTGGCCACCGCCCGCGCGACGGGGCCGCTGTGGCTCGTGGTCGTGGTGGGCCTGTGCTTCGCTGCCACGGGGTGGAGGGCGGTGAGGACCCTCTTCACGACGGGTTCCTCCTATGTCGCGCTGGCGTCGGTGGCGGCCGGCGGGCTCTTCTCGATTCTCTGGACCCTCCGGGGTGGCAGCCTGTCCGGCCAGGCGGATGCCTCGGACGCGCCCCAGGTGGGGGCATCGTTCATGCATGGCTTCGCGTATGTGATCCAACTGACCCCGGACTATATCCAGCAGGCCATCGGGTTCTTCGGCTGGCTCGACACGCCTCTGTCTGTCGCCGTCTACTGGCCGTTCGTGGCCGCCCTGGCCATCCTGGTGGCGCTCGCTTTCGCCGGGCTGGACCGGCGCAGCGTGGTGACCATGGGGATCGTCACGGGAGCCGCGCTGCTGGTTCCTGCCCTCGTGCAGGGCTACAGCGCGCACCAGACCGGCATCATCTGGCAGGGCCGCTACGGACTCTTCCTCTACGTGGGGGTGACGCTCGTGGCCGCGTGGCTCCTGTCCGGTCGGTCGGGGCGGCGTCTCGCGTTCCTGTCCACCCGGCTGACCTGGATCGGACTCACCCTCTTGGCCGCCTACGGCCTGGCCGCGTTCTTCCTGGTGCTGCGGCGCTACGTGGTCGGCACGGAGCAATCGTTCAGCACCATCTGGGAGAACCCCGATTGGGAACCACCGCTGGGGGCGTTACCCCTGGTCGCCCTCTATGGCCTCGTCTCGCTCCTTTTCCTGCTGTGGGCGGGCCGGCTCGCCGCGCGAAGCGCCCGTGCCGAAGCCGAAGCCGAAGCCAACTCCGTCGGCGATACCAACCCCGGCGCGTCCGCGTCGCCCGAGCCGGAGACCGAGATGATCCGTGCCTGAACCGCGGGTCGCGGTCGCCTTCGACTGCCTGTTCCCGGTCAACACCGGCGGCGGCGAACGGGTCTACCGCCGCCTGGCGGAGCTTTTCATCGAGCGTGGGTGCACGGTCGATTACGTGACCC
Source organism: Cryobacterium sp. TMT3-29-2 (assembly GCF_004564305.1). Taxonomy (NCBI): domain Bacteria; kingdom Bacillati; phylum Actinomycetota; class Actinomycetes; order Micrococcales; family Microbacteriaceae; genus Cryobacterium; species Cryobacterium sp. TMT3-29-2. Next base: position 36,885 of record NZ_SOGK01000095.1, on the reverse strand, counting down.
GCGGTCAATGGCCGACGGATGCGCCCCCGGCGGCGCCTTTCACCATCGTGCCGGTGTGGCAGGGGGACATCTACGATGCCGGCGGCACCCGCACGCCGCGGAGCGCTGTCGCTTTCGCCTGGGCGCTGTTCCATCATTTCCTCCGCCGGCGCGGGAGCTACGACATCGTGGTCGTCAGCACCCTGCCGGTGCTGAACCTGTTCGCGGTGCGGCTGGCCCTGCTCGGCACGCCCGCGCTCGTTGTCGCCGACTGGCTCGAGGTCTGGCCGTGGACGAAGTGGCGGGAGTACGCCGGCGCGCTGCCGGGAACGATCGCGTTCCTGCTGCAGACCGTGGGCATCCGTCTCTGTGACGTACACACCGTCAACAGCGCGTTCACCGGCGCCCGGCTGCGCCGCTATCGGCGCAGCGCCCAGCCGGTCACGCTGGGACTGGTCGATCTCGTCGGCGCCGAGCCCGATGCCACGACCGAGCGGCCGGTCGACCCCTACCTGGTCTTTGTGGGCCGGCACATCGCCGACAAACGCCTGATCGATCTCATTCCGGCCCTGCGAGAGGCCCGTCACCAGGCGCCAACCCTGCGCGCGGTCATCGTGGGCTCCGGCCCTGAAACGCCCCGCGTGGCCGCGCGGGTGGGCGAACTCGGCCTGGCCTCCGCCGTCGAGCTGCGAGGGCGGGTGAGCGAGGGCGAGCTCCGGGGCCTCGTGCAGGGTGCCCGGGTGCTGGTCAACCCGTCGGCCCGGGAAGGGTTCGGGCTCGTCATCGCCGAGGCGGCGGCATTCGGCACGCCCAGCGTGGTGGTGGCGGGCCCCGACAACGCCGCCGCGGAGCTGGTCGTAGACGGCGTCAATGGCTTCGTGTCCGTCTCCGTGGGCCCGTCCGAACTCGGTGCGGCCATCGTGCGGGCAGTCGAGGCCGGTGAGCCGTTGCGCCGCACTACCCTGGACTGGTTCCGGCGCGAGCGGCTCAGCCACGGCCTGAGCGCTTCGGTCGACCAGATCCTGGCGCGTTACCGCTCGGAGAGGGCCCGCTGAAACGACGCCACCGTGTGCCGGGCGGTCCGCGTCCACGAGAAGGCGCGGGCGCGCTCACGGCCCTGCTCTGACCGGCGAGCCAGCTCGGCCGGGTCGTCAAGTAGGCGGGCTACTGTCGCCGCGAGGGCGGCGGCATCCTGCGGCGCCACGTACACGGCCGCGTCGCCGGCGACCTCGTGCAGCACCGGGATATCGGAGCAGACCACGGGGCAGCCTCGGGACATGGCCTCCAGCACCGGCAGGCCGAAGCCCTCGAACAGAGTAGGGAACACGATCAGGCTCGACTCGGCGTAGAGCCGGTCAAGTTCCTCAGCGCTCAGCCAGCCCCGCAGCGACACCCACGCCTCCAGATCAAGCCTGGCTACAACGGGGGCGAGTGGGTCATCACCGTGGCTGCCGGTGACCGTCAGGTGCGGCCGGGACGCGGCGGGGATCAGGGCGACGGCCTCCAGCAGCAGGGGGAAGTTCTTGTGCGGCATCCGGTTGCCCACGGCCAGCACGTGGCGTGGCAATCGGGGGAGGGGTGCCGCGGGCGGGCAGGCATCTGTGTCCTGGCCCGCGAGCGGCACCACGTCGACGCGGGCGGCCGGAACCCGAAGGAAGCGCACGATGTCGTCCGCCGAGGCGACGCTCACGGTGAGAACGCGGCGGGCGCCGTGCGCGGCCACCCGAATCATGGTGCGGAGAATACGCGAGTAGGCCCCCGGCACGTATTCCGGATGCCGGAACGGCAGCAGGTCGTGCACGGTCAGCACCACGGGCACCCGCGACCAGAACGGACCGAGGTTCGCCGGGCAGTGCACCAGGTCGGCACGCAGCCGCCGAGCCGCGCGGGTGACGGAGAAGAGCTCACCGCGGGCCCAGGCGATCCGGTTCTCGCCGCTGATGCCGGAGTCGATGATCGCGCCCGGGAACCAGGACGTGTCCGAGCCGGCGAGTTCGCTCGAGGCGAAGCCGACGAACTCTATCCCGTCGGCACCTCGTTCGATGCGACCGTACACCTCCCGCACGTACGACTCCATGCCGCCCTTGCGGCCGGTGAAGAAGAGCAGATCGACGAGGACGCGGCTCACGCGGCGGCCGCCATCGCCAGCGCGGCGGCGCGTACCCGGTGGCGTCGTGCGAGCTCGTAGACCACGGCCGACGCCAGTTCCGCGACGAGCAGACCCAGGAACACGGCCGACAGGCTGTGCAGGGCCAGGCCGACTCCGGCCAGGGCGAAGGCCATCACGGAGACGGCGGCGCGCAGCCCGGTGAGCAGCCGAACCTCGCCCATCCGGCGCAGCGCGGCGAACGGAATGGTCGTGGCAAGCGACGCGGCCCGCCAGCCGCAGGCGAGCACCACCGGCAGGATCGTGGCCGAGCTGGTCCAGACGCCGCCGAAAACGAAGCCGAGCACGCCCGTGCGTTCGAGCACGACCAGCACCACCACGGCTGCCAGGACCGCACCCGCCGACACCGCGATATCGAGGCGGGAGTGCTCCTTGAGCAGGCGCAGGCGCATGAAGTTCAGGGGGATCGCGAGCAGGCCGGACACCGTCGCGATGGCCGTGAACAGCACCGCTTCATCCGGTCCGATCAGCGTGAGGATCATGGTGTTCAGGAGCGGGTAGATCACGCCGGTGATCGCCGTGTCGGCCACCACCCAGCCCAGCACGGCCGGCTCTGGGCGGCTGGCCCGGTGGGTCACCGGTAGGCAGCGCACCAGGGTGGCCAGGGCGATACCGGCCACGAGGGGGATCAGCGCCCAGTCCTGACCGGTGAACGCGGCCAGCACGCCGGCGAGGGCGCCCAGACCCACGAAAACGGATGCCCAGATCTCCCGCAAGTCCAGGCGCTCGGCGACCGAGACGCCCCGGCCCACCTCGAGGGCCGCGATCAGCAGGGGCAGGCCGAGGCAGAGCACGACCGGATTCGTGGCGTTGAGTGCGATCACCGCGGCGGCGACCAGGGCGAGGCCCGCCAACCAGAGCGGGAACACCACCCGGCGTTCGGTGGCGGCCGAACTGAGCCGGGACTCCAGAACGACCGCGAAGGTGAGCTGGCCGGCGAAGGTGGCCACCATTACCGCAACGGCGATCAGGCCCTGCTCCGGGCGACTGAACAGCCGGGAGGAGATGGCGACCGTGGCCGCGGGGATGACGGCCAGTGACACGCCCCCGAGCAGGGTGATCAGACTGAGGGTGGCCCGCCGCAGCCGGAGGGGGGAGGGCAGGTCGGCCGTCACCGGGTCACCGCGGTGAGCGTGCCGGCCGGGCCGAGGGTGCGCCCGAGCATCCCTTCGAGGCGACCGAGGAACACCCACCAGCCGTCGAGGAGGGCGTTCGTGCCACGGTTGCGCAGGCCGAAGAACAGGCCGCCGCCGAGGAACGCCAACCGCCACCACGACGGGTACTTCCAGCGGGTCACCAGCCGCCCCAGCCCGCGGCCGTAGCCGCGCAGCTTGTGGCGTCGTTCCGCGCTGCTGAGCCCGCTCGGGTCGCTGATTCCGCCCACCGTGAGCGAGGGCGGCTGCCAGGCGAAGCCGGCCTGCTCCCCGGCACGGATCAGTTTCAGGAGCAGATCCGTGGCCTCCCCGGCCTGCCACGGCGTCGGGGCGCCGGTGCCGATCTCCGGGTCGAAGCCGCCAATCCGGTCGAACATGGTGCGCCGGATCAGGATGCCCATCTCGATCACGCTCCAGACCGTCCACCGGGTCAAGGCCGCGCCCGGCTCGGGCAGCACGAACTTGGGCCCGTTCTCGTCGACCACGGTGAGGGCGCCTGCATGGAACGTCTCAGCCAGGAGCCGCATCCGGGCCAGAGCGCCCTGCGGGTACCAGGTTGTGTCATTGGGGAAATTGAGCATCAGATCCCGGTCGGCCGGAAGTGCGGCGACGCCCGCGTTGCGGCCGCGGGCCGCACCGAGCGGCGACGTCATCACGATGATTCGCATGCTCTCCGAGCGGTAGACGGATGCGAGCGCCTCCACCTCCGGCAGGTTGCGCTGGGCGACGACGACGAGGGCGTCCGCGGCGAGAAGCTGGTCGGACAGAGAATCGAAGAGTCGTTTCAGGCCCTCGACACGGCCGAGCGTCGTCACCACCAGTCCAAGGTCCACACAGCACATTCTGTACGATGATGGAGCCAGACCAACAATGACGGGACTTGCACCACGCATGCCAATCACCGAAACCATTGAACTTTCGATCCTGATGCCGTGCCTCAACGAGGCCGAGACGCTCGCGATCTGCATTGACAAGGCCCAGGGATATCTGCGGCGCAGCGGCATCTCCGGTGAGGTCCTGATCGCCGACAACGGCAGCACTGACGGGTCGCAGCAGATTGCCGAGGCCCACGGGGCCCGGGTGGTGGATGTCACGGAAAGGGGCTACGGCAGCGCTCTGATCGGGGGTATCGAGGCCGCCCGGGGCACCTTCGTCATCATGGGCGATGCCGATGACAGCTACGACTTCAGCGAACTCGACGGCTTCGTCGAGCGGCTGCGCGCAGGCGACGAACTGGTGATGGGCAACCGCTTCCGAGGTGGCATCGAACCCGGCGCCATGCCGCCGTTGCACAAGTACCTGGGCAACCCGGTACTGTCCTGGATCGGACGGTCCCTGTTCCGTTCCCCGATCAAGGACTTCCATTGCGGGCTGCGCGGATTCAACCGGGAGTCGATGCTTGCCCTGCACCTGCAGACCTCGGGCATGGAGTTCGCCAGCGAGATGGTCGTCAAGTCCACCCTGGGTGGGTCCCGGGTGAGCGAAGTGCCCACCACCCTGAAGAAGGACGGCCGCAGCCGGCCGCCGCACCTGCGCAGCTGGCATGACGGCTGGCGGCACCTCCGCTTCCTGCTCATCTTCAGCCCGCGCTGGCTCTTCCTCATCCCCGGGGTGGCCGCGTTCCTGATCGGTCTGGTCGGTACCGTGCTGCTCGGTTTCGGGCCCGTCGTGGTGGGGGAGGTGGGCTTCACCTACTCCAGCCAGATCTACCTGGCCGCTCTGGCGGTCGTCGGCTATCAGGCCTTTCTGTTCGCCCTGCTGACCAAGATCTACGCCCAGCACGAGGGCTTCCGAATCCCCCGAAGCCGCAACTTCGAGCGGCTCGAGAAACGCATCAGCCTCGAGAGTGGAGCGATCCTCGGAGTTGTGCTGTTCGTGATCGGCTTGGCCATCGCCCTCTCGCAGCTGATCGGCTGGGCGTCCACTGGATACGGCGCGCTCGAGGCCGGCACCACCATACGGGTGGCCATCCCCTCGGCCCTGCTGATGATGTTGGGGTCGCAAACGGTCATGGGTGGCCTCTTCCTCGGGGTGCTCTCAGTCGGCCTGAAGCGACGCTGATGAGTCGTTCAACCGGTACCGCCGCCCGCCCACCCATGTCCGCTGTGTCGCGCGTGTCCGTGGCGCTCTGCACCTATAACGGTTCCGAGTTCATCGAGGAACAGTTGCGCAGCATCCTCGGCCAGAGCGCGCCCGCCCAGGAGATCGTCGTCTCCGACGACGGCTCCACCGATGGAACCCCGGCTGAGGTGGAACGCGTCTTCGCCGCGTGGAAGGCGGAGCATCCGCGGAAGACCGTGACCCTGCGACTGATCCGCAACCCGGCGCCGCTCGGCGTCACCGCGAACTTCGAGCAGGCGCTCGGCGCCTGCACGGGTGAGCTGCTCGCACTCAGCGATCAGGATGACGTGTGGCCCCCGGAGCGGCTGGCCCTGCTGGCCGCCGAGTTCAACGCTCGCCCCGACCTGCAATTGCTCCATACGGATGCCCGACTCGTCGACGAGGCGGGCCGGCAGACGGGCCGTACCCTGCTCGCCACCCTGGGGGTCTCCGCCGCCGAGCGGGCCGCGGAGCATGACGGGCACGCCTTCGACATCCTGCTGCGCCGCAACATCGTCACCGGCGCCACCGTGATGCTGAGTCGGGGGCTGGTGCAGCGGGCGCGCCCGTTCCCGGCGGCGTGGGTGCACGATGAATGGCTTGCGGTCGTGGCCGCCGCGACCGGGGAGGTTGACCTGCTCGAACTTCCGTTGCTGGACTACCGGCAGCATGCGGGTAACCAGATCGGTGCCTCCAGCCTCGACGCGGCTGGCAAGCTGGGTCGGCTGCGGGCGCCGCGCACGGCGCGCAACGCCCGTTTGCTGGTCCGAGCCCAGTCGCTGCAAGCGCGGGCCGCGCAGTTGCAGCCTGCGCCTTCGGCCGCAACACTCGCTCTGATCGACGCCAAGCTGGCCCACGAACGCCGCCGAAGCACCCTTCCGGCCCTGCGCGCGGCCCGGGTCGCCTCCGTCTTCGAGGGCTGGCGTGTCGGTGACTACCGTCGCTTCGGACTCGGCCTGCAGGATATTCTGCGTGATCTGGTGCAGCCGGTCTGAGCACTCGACTCCCGGCCGGCGCCCGCTACTCCGGGTGCCGGTGCGGCGTGGGCTGCAGCAGGCTGCGCCAGCTCTTGCCCTGCGCGGCCTTCACAGCGCAGATCAGCAGCAGCAGCCAGCCGAAGTCGACCAGCACGGTGCTTTCGGCCGCCGACGTGACGAGCAGAGTCACCAGCACGAGCGGCGACCAGACGTAGACCATTGAGCGCTTGTCGGAGGCGAGCAGCCACGACCGCCAGAACGCGAGCAGTACGAGCGCGAGGAATGCCAGGAGGCCGACCAGGCCGACCTGGAAGTAGACGTCGAGGTACGCGTTCAAACCGGAGGTCTGCGGGCGCCCGGTGACGAAGCTGAGCCAGCCGTAGGGCGTGACGTCGACGGGCCACCGGCCGGCCCAGCCCCAGCCCTCGAGGGGGTTCAGCGTGGCCAGACGCCAGATTTCGCCCCACAGTGTGGTGCGGGCCTCGAACTCGCTACCTGCGTTCAGCTGGTCGGTGATGCGCGCGCGGGCCGCGACCGCGATGATGCCGGCCACGACAGTGCCGCCGAGCAGCCCGGTCTGCAGCAGCCATCGGTTCGCGGCGGGCGTGGCGCGCAACCAGATCAGCGCCAGCGCGGCGAGGCCCACGAACAGGGCCACCACGAGGATGACGGGGGAGCGGGTGAGCAGCAGGCCGAATACGGCCAGGGCGATGGAGCCGATGCCGAGCCCGCGCCGCACCGACCGGGACCGCAGCTCGACCGCGAAGGTGACCGCCGCGATCAGCGAGACCAGCCCGAACACGTTGCGGGACCCGAAGAGCCCCTGCACGGGCCCGAACGAGTCGATGTTGCCCTGGATGCCGAGGAAGACGAAGGGGGTGTCGAGCAGCAGGCCGTAGAGCACCTCCAGGGCCAGGGACAGTCCGAGCAGCACCCGCAGCACGTCGCCGGTGGCGCGGACGACCTGGATGGTGTCGCGGGCCAGGGCGATGTAGATGGCCAGGAAGGTGAAGGCGAGCTGGTAGAGCGCGGCGCTGAGGGTGTGCAGCGGGTAGCCGGACCACAGCACCGACAGGGCGCACCAGCCCACGAAGACCATGATCGAGATCGGCAGCAGCCCGTGCCAGTCGACGCCGGCCCAGCGGGCGGTGAGCGAGAACGCGGCCAGCACGACGAGGCCCACGAGAATGCCCACGACGCCGGGCGGGCCGATCACGGCGCGCAGGGCGGTGGCCGCGAAGGCGAAGCCGATGATGACCAGTGTCAGCGAGGAGGCGAACTTGGGGGAGGCGAACAGTCGCTTGAACTGGTCCGGCACGGCGGGGGAATTCGCGCGGTAGGTCATGACATTCCCACGCTACCGCCTACGGCATCCGTTGATTGGTGGCCTGCTGCCGCTTCGTGGTCACGGCGAGCACCACCAGCAGCAGCCAGCCGGACTCGATCAGGATGCGGCTCTCGGCCAGGGTCTGGGCGATCAGGGCCACCGTCAGCAGCAGCGGGAGCAGGGCGGAGGCCGCGTACGGTTCCGTGTCCTCGAGGGCGCGCCGCGGCCGGTCGACCGCGAGGAACCAGCTGCGCCAGAGGGTGGCGAACACGAGGGCGGCGAGGACGATCAGCCCGAGGATGCCCAGCTGGAGCCAGACGTCGAGCCAGGCGTTGTGCGCCTGCAGGTAGACGACGCCGCGGCGCACGGCGAGACCCTCGAACGGTTCGACCCAGGGAGCCCAGTAGCTCACCCAGCCCCAGCCGAACACCGGGCGCTCGGCGGCCAGCCCGGTCACGCTGCGCCAGATGTCGAGACGGCCGGTGAGGTCGGCGGACTTGCCGAGCAGGGTGAGTAGCGTCGGCGTGAGGACCGCCAGGCCGGCGCCGCCGACGATCACGGATGCCGCAGCCGCCAGATACACCGGCCGGCGCCCTTCGGGGGCGCGGCGGCGGGCCCAGAGTGCGAAGAGCAGTGCCAAGGCGACGGCGGCGGCGGCGAGCGTCACGGTCGCGGACCGGGTCAGCAGCAGCATGAGCGACGCGAGGCCCAGCCAGGCCAGGCCCCAGCTGCGGCTGACGGTGCCGGCGGCCAGCTGCACGGCGAACACGATCACGGCCATCAGCGCCACGAACCCGAGCAGGTTGCGGTTGGCGACGATGCCCTCGATCGGGCCGCCCTGCAACAGGATGCCGCGGGACCAGTAAAACGACTCCGGCACGTCGCGGGCGCCGTAGTCGACCCAGAAGGGGAGCACGGCCTGCCGAACGAACACGGCGACGATCAGCTCGAAGGCGAGGGACAGGGCGAGGATCCAGCGCAGGGCGGCGGACAGCGTGCGCAGCAGCTCGGCCCAACTCAGGCACAGGGCCAGGAAGAGCGCGGCCAGGGTGGTGACCCACTGCAGGGTGACCCCGATCAGGGACGCGCCGAGATAGAACGACCAGGCCAGCGACAGCGTGGCCAGGCCGAGGAAGGCGATGAGCGATTTCGGGAACCGCGGCCACATCCAGTCAGGTTTCAGTCTGATCAGGGCGACGACGGCGCCCGCGACAACGAGCAGCGCGATCGCGCCGTAGCCCCACCAGCCGAACAGGCTGCGCCAGAACTGCCCGGCCAGGGTGGAGAAAAAGACGAGGGTCGCGAAGCTGCGAACCACGAATCGGCTCTGGACGGCGGGCATGTGTCTAAGGCTAGAGCGTGCCGGGGCGGTCATCTGTCATTTTTCATACCCCCTGGGGTATAGTTATCCCGGAGGTTCGAAATGAAAACGATCATTGTTGGTGGAGTCGCGGGTGGAATGTCGGCGGCGACGCGTTTGCGTCGGCTGGACGAGACGGCCGAAATCATTGTATTTGAGCGCGGCCACTATGTCTCGTTTGCGAACTGCGGCCTGCCCTATTACGTCGGCGGCGTGATCACCGACCGGAGCAACCTGCTGCTCCAGACGCCCGAATCCCTCGCGTCCCGCTTCCGCCTCGACGTACGCGTCGACCACGAGGTCACCGCGATCGACCGGGCAGCGAAGACCGTCACCGTGCGTCGGACGCAGACCGGCGCCGAAACCACCGAGACGTACGACCGACTCGTCCTGGCCGCCGGCGCCACGGCCCGGACCGGGATCACCCCGGCCGGCCTCGCCACCCGCACCCTGCGAACGGTCGACGACGTCGACCACATCACCGCCCTGCTGGCCGGCGTCACGGGTCAGGCCTCCGCCGTCGTCATCGGCGCCGGGTTCATCGGCCTGGAAGCCGTCGAAAACCTCGTGCACCGCGGCGTGCACGTGACCCTGGTCGAGTTCGGCTCCCAGGTATTCGGGCCGTTCGACGCCGAGATGGCCGCGCCGATCTTCGACGAGCTGCTGGTGCGAGGCGTCGACGTGCGCCTGAATACGACCGTCGTCGCCGCCGCCGACGGGGGAGTCGAACTCAGCGACGGATCCGTCGTCCCGGCCGGCCTCGTCATCGACTCCGTCGGGGTGGTCCCCGACACCTCGCTCGCCGCCCTGGCCGGAATCACGATCGGAGCCAGTGGCGGCATCGCCGTCGACGGCAGCCAGCAGACCAACGATCCGGCGATCTACGCGGTCGGCGACGGCGTCGAGAAGATCGACGCCATCGATGACAGCGGCATCCTGATCACCATGGCCGGTCTCGCGAACCGGCACGGTCGGGCTGCTGCCGACAGCATCGCCGGTGAGCCCGGAACGGCGTCCCCGGCGCTCGGCACCGCCATCCTCGGCATCTTTGGCCTGACGGCGGCCATGGTCGGCTGGAGCGAGAAGCGCCTCGTTCAGCGCGGCCGCGCGCACCGGGTCGTGCACACCCACCCGGCCTCCCACGCGACCTACTACCCCGGCGCCGAGACCATGTCGATGAAGCTTCTGGTCGACCCGGCGACGGATGCCATCCTCGGCGCCCAGATCGTCGGCGGCAGCGGCGTCGACAAGCGCATCGACATCCTGGCGACAGCGATGACCGGCGGGCTGACGGCATCCGCGCTCACCCGCCTCGAGCTGGCGTACGCGCCGCAGTATTCGTCGGCGAAGGACCCGATCAACCAGCTCGGCTACGTCGCCGACAACCTCGCCGCGGGTACGACGCGTGCGCTGCAGTGGCATGAGCTGGCCGCCGCCCGGGCCGCGGGCGCGGTGCTCGTGGATGTGCGCTCGGCGGCGGAGTTCCAATCCGGGAGCATTCCGGGTGCGATCAACGTGCCACTCGACGAACTGCGGGACCGCCTGGCCGAACTGCCCGACGCGCCTCTGATCGTGCACTGCCAGGTGGGCCAGCGCGGCCACACGGCTGCGCGCATCCTCAGCCAGATCGGGCTGGACGTGCGGAACCTCGACGGCGGCTACCGCACCTGGACCGCTGGTGTTACCTCCCTCGGCCTGATGAACGTCAGCGCCGCCAAATCTGAAAGGATTCCGGCATGACCGAAATCAGCGCTGCCCACGTCGCCGGGGAGCAGAACCAGAAGAAGATTCTCAACCGGTTGCGCCGGGCCCAGGGCCAGCTCGCCGCCGTGATCTCCGCGGTCGAGGCCGGCGGCAGCTGTAAGGATGTCGTCACCCAACTCGCCGCAGTGTCGAGCGCGCTCGACAAGGCGGGCTTCGTCATCGTCTCCACGGCGATGCGCGAGTGCCTCGACAACCCGCAGGGGGAGAACTCCCTCACGGTCGAGGAGCTGGAGAAGCTCTTCCTGACGCTGGCGTAGCGCCTTCCGCGCGTCACCCAGCCCGGCGTCGAACCAATTCGACGGAGATTCTCTCGAAAATGCTCGTTTCCACCCGGTTCGGGCCCGATTTCGGCAAAATCTCCGTCGAATTCGTTGGGGGTGCGCGGCCGGAGGACGGTCGCGCACCCTGACTCGGGCTCCGACGTCGCTAGACGAAGGCCGCCTGCCCGGTGATGCTGCGCCCCACGATCAGGGTGTTCATCTCCCGGGTGCCCTCGTAGGAGTAGACGGCCTCCGCGTCGGAGAAGAAGCGGGCCACCTCGTACGAGAGCACAATGCCGTTGCCGCCGAAGAGTTCGCGGCACCAGGCGACCGTCTCGCGCATCCGTGCCGTCGTGTAGAGCTTGGCCAGGGCGGCGTGCTCGTCGCGCTGGGTGCCCTCGTCGAGCATCTGCGAGACCCGCACGACCATGCCCAGGCTGGCGGTGATGTTGCCGAGCGACTTCACCAACAGGTCCTGCACCAGCTGGTGCCCGCCGATCTCCTTGCCGAATTGCGTACGCTCCTTCGCGTAGGCGACGGCGGCCTCGTAGGCGCCGATCGAGGTGCCCACGGCAGCCCAGGCCACCTCGGCGCGGGTCAGGCGCAGCACCTTGGCGGTGTCCTTGAACGAGTTCGCGTTCTGCAGCCGGTTCTTCTCGGGCACGACCACGTTCTCGAGCACGATGTCGGCGTTCTGCACCGAGCGCAGGCTGATCTTGCCTTCGATCCGGGTGGCGGTGTAGCCGGGGGTGTCGGTGGTCACGATGAAGCCCTTGACCATCCCGTCGGCGGTGTCCTTCGCCCAGATGATGGTGATGTCGGAGAAGGTGGCGTTGCCGATCCAGCGCTTGGAACCGTTCAGCAGCCAGGTGTCGCCGGTGCGAGTGGCCGTCGTGCGGAGGCCCTGCGCCGCGTCCGAGCCGGAGAGCGGTTCGGTCAGCCCGAACGCCCCCACGATCTCCCCGCTCGCCAGGCGCGGCAGCCATTCGTCGCGCTGCTCCTGCGACCCGGTCGCCGAGATGGTGCCGCAGGCGAGTCCGTTCTGCACCCCGACGAACGTGGCGACGGATGCGTCCACGCGCGCCGTCTCGAGGGCCACGAAGCCGCGGAACACCGCTGAGTTCTCGAAGGGTCGGGTCTCGGGCCAGCCGAAGGAGTAGGCGCCGAGTTGCGCCAGCGGACGGATGACCTCGGCCGGGAACTCGGCGCGCTCCCAGCATCCGTTCACGATGGGCCGAACGTCGGACTCGAGATAGGCGCGCAGATTGGCCAGCGCGGTTTTTTCCTGATCGGTCAGTAGATTCTCGTAGCCGTAGAAGTCGCTGGGAAGTAGCTCGAAGGTCATCAGGTGCTCCATTGCAGGGGGCGACGGCCTCGCTTGCGGCGGTCGGCGAATGCTCGCAGCCTATGGGCGCGGACCGGCTCGCCGAAAGCGGTTGGTAGTTTGGTCTAAACCGAAGAGTGCAGGAGAGCGCCATGTTTGTGGGCATCACCAATTCGCCGCGGGACTATGCCTGGGGTTCGACCACCGCCATTCCGGGTCTGCTCGGCTATGCGGCGTCGGGCACACCGGAGGCCGAGCTCTGGCTGGGCGCGCACCACGGTTCGCCGAGCATCATCACCGACCCCGAGCAGGTCGGCGGCCACCGCACCCTGCTGGACTGGATCCAGGCAGATCCGGAGGCGACCCTCGGTGGTGTGCCGACCGCGCCTGCGTCACCGCGGCTGCCGTTCCTCTTGAAGGTCCTCGCGGCCGGTAAACCGCTCTCGCTGCAGGCGCACCCGACTTCGGAGCGGGCGCGCATCGGCTTCGGGTTGGAGAATGCGGCCGGTATCCCGCAGGACGCGGCGGACCGCAATTACCGTGACCCGTTCCACAAGCCCGAGCTGATCTTCGCCCTGAGCGACACGTTCGAGGCCCTCTGCGGGTTCCGCGAGCTGGGTGAGATCCGCGGAATCCTGGGCGAACTCCGCGCCCTCGACGTGGCCTCGGAGCACCCGCAGCCCGGCGCGCTCGATGCGCTCGAGCGGCACCTGCTCGGCCCGGACGCCCTGCGCGACTGCGTCGACTGGCTACTGCGCGACGGCCGTGGCGGCGACTCCGGCGAGGTGGCCTGGCTGGTCGAGCGGGTGGTCGCGCTCGCCGAGAGCGCTGCCGGCTTGGCGGAGAGCGGCGCGATCCTCGACTTCCCGCTCGAACTCGCCACCGTGCGGGACCTCGCCCGCGCGTACCCGGGGGACCCCGGCGTCGTGATCTCGCTGTTGACGAACCGGGTGTCGCTGAAGCGCGGCGAGGTGCTGTACCTGCCGCCCGGCAACATCCACGCCTACTTGTGGGGCCTCGGCGTGGAGCTGATGGCCGCCTCGGACAACGTGTTGCGCGGTGGCCTCAGCCCCAAGCACATCGACGTCGACGAGCTGCTCGAGGTGCTCGACTTCACGCCGCTGCCCGTGCCGTATCTTTCGCCCGTGGTGTCGTCGCGGGGCGTCTCGGAGTACCGCCCCGACGTGGATGACTTCGTGCTCGTGCACATCGCGGCGGAGGCTGAGGGGGCTGGTGTGGGTGCTGGTGCTGGTGCTGGTGCTGGTGTGGGTGCCGGTGCGGGGGCCGGTGCCGGTGCGGGTGCCGGTGCGTCGGCCGGCGTCGCCGGAGTCGGTGCCGCCGCTGCCCCTGCCGGCCGGGATGCCGCTTCGGCTTCGGACGCGGGGGTGCCGATGCGGCAGTTCACGCTGACGGGACCCGCGATCGCCATCTGCACGGCCGGGGGATTCCTCGTGGCCGGTGCGGGGTCATCCGCCGCCCTCAAGCGCGGCGACTCGGTCTACATCACCCCCGACGAGGGCATGCTCACGTTCGCCGGCAGCGGCGAGGTCTTCCTGGCCACGACCCCCTAGGCCCGGTCTCTCACCAATTCGACGGAGATTTTGCTCCAGAACCTGTTTGTCGCCCGTTTCTGGGCCATCTGGGGCAAAATCTCCGTCGAATTCGTTCACTGTCGAATTCGTTCCTTGGCGCAGTCGTGCGCTGCCGCACTGGAGCGCTGCCGCAGTCGAGCCGGGTGCGGGTGCGTCCGGGAAGTGAGACCCTCCCCAACTCGTGGCGAGGGTGGGTTCTCCCCAGGGTGACGGATGCGGGGCGCCGGGTCGACCCCGCTGCGAGACTCCGGACCATGCGCTCGCTCACCAGGGACATCGTCGACCACGGACTCTTCGTCAAGCGCGCCGCACTCCGTGCCCGAGGCTGGAGCGATGGCAGCCTCCGCGGCGCGGTGAGCCGCGGAACGATCGTGCGGGTGCGCACGGGCTGGTATTCGGTGCCGTCGGCGCCGCAGCCGGCCGTTGAGGCGTTCCGGATCGGTGGGCGGCTCACCGGATTGAGCTGCCTCACGTCCTACGGGATCTGGACCCCGGCCACCGGCAAACTCCACGTCAGCGTCCCCAGTGCGGCGCGCGGGTTGCGGCGACCGACCGATATGCGCGCGCGGCTGGATGTGCTCGACGGCGTGCGGTGCCGCGTGACGTGGAGTGATGAGGCGATCGATGGGCGCGGGGACTGCGTGTGGCGCACCGGCGTGCGTGAGGCCCTGGTGCATATTCTGAACAACCACGACCGGGTGACCGCGATCGTGTGTCTCGATGCGGCGTTGCACAGCGCCCAGGAAAACGGCGTCGGTATCGTCCTCGACGATCTGGACTGGATCTTCGCCCGCGCTCCGCTGCGGGTGCAGCCCTGGCGCCACGAGGTCGACGGGCGCGCCGCCGCGGGTGGTGAAACGGAATTCCGGCTCAAAGCACTGGCCGCGGGCATCCCTTTCGTGCCGCAACCGTTCGTCACCGGGGTCGGGCGTCTTGACGGCCAGATCGGGCCGTCGACCTTCGTGGAGATCGACGGAAAAGACTGGCACGACGATTCGCTTGCCTTCGAGGCCGACCGGGAGCGCGATCTGCTGGTCGCGAGCAAGAACGGGCGCACACTGCGGTTCAGTTACGCACTTCTCCGCAAACAGTGGGGGTTGTGCGTGCGGGCGATGGTCACGGCGCTGGAGTACGACTACCGGCGCGAGCCGTCGACCGCGTTCCCGCATTTCTCCGAACGGATGCCGCGGGTCCGCCGCCGCACCGGCTAGCGATCGGCTCGGTTCCCGATCCCCATGGTCGCCGCCCCGGCGCATCCATCGCCAGTGGCCGCCGACCCCGCCGACCCCCCCCCCTCGCCCGCCGGCCGGACGAATTCGACGGAGATTTTCCCTATTCAGCCTCGAAAACCCTTGTTTGGGTGCGTCTGGAGCAAAATCTCCGTCGAATTCGTTCGGGCACCCGAGGCTAGGCTTGCAGGGCGGCAGTGCTCGATTGCCGTCAGATCTTGCGAGGTTCAAATGGCGTGGCTAGTCACCGGAGGTGCCGGGTATATCGGTTCCCACATCGTGCGTGCGTTCTTGGCGGAGGGCATCGACGTGGTCGTCATCGACGATCTCTCCAGCGGGCACGCCGAATTCGTGCCCGTGAATGTGCCGTTCGTGCGTGGCACCCTCCTTGACCGCGAGCTGCTGATGCGCACCTTCGCGGAGCACGCCGTGACCGGCGTCGTGCACGTCGCGGGCTACAAGTACGCCGGCGTCTCGGTGCAGCGTCCGCTGCACACCTACGAGCAGAACGTCACGGCCATGGCCACCTTGCTGTCGGTCATGCAGGAGAACGAAGTGGGCCGGATGGTGTTCTCCTCGAGCGCGGCGGTCTACGGCACCCCGCACACCGACCTGGTCACCGAGGACACCCCGAAGAACCCCGAATCTCCCTACGGGGAGTCGAAGCTGATCGGCGAATGGCTGTTGCGCGACCAGGCCATCGCCGCCGGCTTGACGTACACAGCCCTGCGCTACTTCAACGTGGTCGGCTCCGGAGCGCTCGACCTGCGCGATACCAGCCCGCACAACCTCTTTCCTCTCGTCTTCGACGCGCTGATGGAGGGTCGCACCCCGAACATCAACGGTGACGACTACGCCACCCCCGACGGAACCTGCGTGCGCGATTACATCCACGTGGCCGACCTGGCCCTCTCGCACGTGGCCGCCGCCCGGCGCCTCGACGCCGGCGAGCCCGTGCTGCCCGTCTACAACCTCGGCAGCGGCGATGGGGTATCGGTGGGGCAGATAATGTCCACCGTGTCCGCCGTCACCGGAATCGACTTCGCGCCCGTGATCGGCCCGCGCCGCGCGGGCGACCCCGACCGGATCGTCGCCTCCGGTGAACTGGCGGCCCGCGATCTGGACTGGGCGATGCGCCACAGCCTCGAGGATATGGTGCAGAGCGCCTGGGAATCACGGCAGGCGGCATCCGTCTCTCAGCCCTGATCAAACAAATCGCACCTATTTTCGCTCTTGGGCGAGTCGAAACTCTCCAGCGAATATTGAGGGTTTACTATCTGCGACTTGACGGCAAGGAATTACACGGCTGTAATTAGGGCTGACGCGTAATTTCGGGGCAAGTATTGCAGTGGGGTGGGTGACGATTTGGCGCTATCAGAGTCTCGTGCCGGGGTGCCGGAGGACTGGTTCATTGACCCGGTCCGACTGGGCGTGCCCGGAGTTCGCAAGGAAGCGGGCGACGGCGATCCACTGTCCTGGCAGTCGGACTCGCTTTGTGCGCAGACCGACCCGGAGGCGTTCTTCCCCGAAAAGGGAGGGTCGACCCGCGATGCCAAGAAGATCTGCTCCTCCTGTGAGGTGAGAACCCAGTGCCTGCAGTACGCGCTCACCAACGATGAGCGGTTCGGCATCTGGGGCGGCCTGTCCGAGCGGGAACGGCGCAAACTGCGCAAGCGCGCCAGCTAGGCCCAGGGCGGGCGTTCGAACGCCTGCCGCACGCGAATCCGGCCCCGAAGCCGGCAGCAGCGAACCGGAGGCGAGGCCGTGTTTTTCAGGCTCGCCCCTCAGATTGCTCCTCATCGGGCCCGATCCAACCTAGGCTGTTCTCCATATGCATGCCAGAGTCACCGCCATCCTTGTTGCCCGTAACGGCGCTAAACACCTCGAACGCACGCTCGAGGCGCTGAGCCGCCAGACGCGTCAACCCGACGTCGTGATCACGGTCGACTGCGGATCGACCGACACCACGGCGGCGCTTCTGGCTGCCCACGCGCCGACGCACTTCATCTCAGCGGATGCCGGGATCAGCTTCGGAGAGGCCATCGCCGCGGCCGTGCGGGTGATCGCACCCGTGGAGAACGACCGGGAAATGCTGTGGCTCCTCGCTCAGGACAGCGCGCCGGAACCCGGCGCCCTCGCGGCCCTGCTCGGCGAACTGGAGATTGCGCCATCCGTCGCCGTGGCCGGCCCGAAGGTCATGGACTGGGATGCCGGCGACTACATCCACGAATTCGGGCAGTCCCTGACTCCCGGCGGCGCGACCGTCACCTTGGTGGAGAGCGAACTCGACCAGGGCCAGCACGACGGCATGAGCGACGTGCTCGGCGTGAGCGCCGGCGGCATGCTGGTGCGCCACCTCGTCTGGCAGCAGTTGGGCGGCTTCGACCCGGCCCTGCCGTCCGCGGACGACTCCCTCGACTTCTGTGTGCGTGTGCGGATGGCCGGCTACCGCGTCTCCGGCGTCGCCGCGGCCCAGGTCGCCTCGGCCGGCGACGGCGTCGCCGGCACCAGCGGCTCCTCCCGCGGCCGCGCACGTCGGAAGCGTCTCCGCGCCATGCGTGCCGCCCAACTGCATCGCCGCCTCGTCTACTCCCCGCGCTGGATGATCCCCGTGCACTGGCTGGGACTGGTTCCCCTCGCGTTCCTGCGCTCGTTCGTCCAACTGCTGCAGAAGGAACCCGGCGCGATCCTGGGCGAGTACTCCGCCGCGTTCGCCGCCGCGTTCAGCGGGCTGCGGGTGAGAGCGGCCCGCCGCCGCTTCGCCGCCACCCGCACGTTGGGCTGGTCGTCGATCGCCTCGTTGCGCGTGCCCACCGTCGAGGTGCGCCGCCGTCAGGCGCTCCGCCGGGAGGCCAGCCTCACCGGCGTGAACGGCGAGGTCCCCGAAATCCGCTTCATGTCCGGCGGTGGCGCGTGGACCGTGCTCGCCGCACTGGTTGCGGGGCTGATCGTTCTGGCGCCGCTGATCGGAGCCCGCACCCTCACCGGAGGCGGGCTGCTGCCGCTGTCGGACACTCCTGCCGACCTCTGGGGGAGCATCGGCTACGGCTGGCGCGACATCGGCCTGGGCTTTGTCGGCGGAGCCGACCCGTTCGCGTCGGTGCTGGCGGTACTGGGCTCGCTCACCTTCTGGTCGCCGTCCTTCTCCCTTGTCCTGCTCTTCTTCCTCGCTCTGCCGCTCGCTGCCCTCGGCGCCTGGCTGGCGGCGACCCGCCTCACCGAGCGCGCGTCACTTCGCGCCGTCGCCGCCGTGCTCTGGATGCTCGCGCCCACCTTCCTGAGTGCCCTCGCCGCCGGGCGCCCGGCCGCGATCCTCGTGCACCTGCTGCTGCCGTGGCTGTTTTTCGCCGGGTTCATGGCCGCCCGCTCCTGGTCGGCCTCTGCCTCGGCGGCCCTGCTGTTCGCCG
Source organism: Cryobacterium sp. TMT3-29-2 (assembly GCF_004564305.1). Classification (NCBI taxonomy): domain Bacteria; kingdom Bacillati; phylum Actinomycetota; class Actinomycetes; order Micrococcales; family Microbacteriaceae; genus Cryobacterium; species Cryobacterium sp. TMT3-29-2. The sequence continues at coordinate 18,245 of NZ_SOGK01000095.1, read as the reverse complement.
CCATCGTCGCCGCGGCGCCGTCGCTTGCGCCCGCGTTGCTGGTGGTCTGGCTGATTGCCATGCTGGTCAGCGGCCGCAGCGTGATGCGGTTCATCGGAATACCGCTGCCGGCCCTCGCCCTCGCGGCGCCGCTGATCTGGGACCAGGGATTGCGCGGCAACTGGCTGGCCCTGCTGGCCGACCCGGGCGTGCCGCTGCCCGGCCCCGACGTCTCGGTGGGGCAGCTGCTGCTCGGCTTCCCTGCCGGCCAACTCGGCGGCTGGACCCCGCTGCTCGAGTCGCTCGGGCTGCCCGGCGTCGACGCGTCGGTGCTCGTGCCGGTGCTCCTGATCCCGCTGGCCGTGCTCGCCCTCCTGGCCCTTTTCCTGCACGGGGCCCGGGGCGCGAGCTTCGCGCTGTTGACCGCACTGCTCGGCGTGGGCACGGCCCTCGCCGCCAGCCAGCTCTACCTCATTTCAGTCGGGGGCCAGTCGGCCGGCATCTGGGCCGGCACGGGGCTGAGCCTCTACTGGCTCGGACTGGTCGGCGCGGTCGTCTTCGCCCTGCGCGGCATGCAGCGCTTCGCCATGGCCCCGGCGGTCACCGCGATCGTCCTGCTCGTGATCGTCGTGTCACCGCTGGTCGCAGCCCTGCCCCTCGGCACCAGCGTCGTGGCCGAGGGCATCGACCGCACCCAACCTGCGTTCGTGACCGCCGAGGCGCAGACGGATGCCCGGGTCGGCACTCTGCAGATCGTGCCGCAACCCGACGGCGGCATCCTCGCGACGATCGTGCGCGGCCCCGGTGCCACCCTGAACACCCAGTCCACCCTCAGCAGCACCGACAGGGCCCTCAGCCCGCGGGAGGAGGAACTGGCCACCCTGGCCGGAAACCTCGTCTCTCGAAGCGGGCTCGACGCCGCGGCCGGTCTGGCCGACTTCGGCATCCGGTTCGTGCTGCTGCGCCCGGCCGTCGTCACGCCGGCCGCCCCGGGGGTCACGGACGCGGTCAGCCCAGCGGCAGCGGAGACCGCCGGTCGCACCACAACCGCCCTCGACGGCAACGCCGCCCTGTCCCCGGTGGGCGACACGGTCTTCGGCCGGCTTTGGCAGTCCGAGGTGACGGATGCCTCGGTCGCCACCACGGCGAACGGCGCCGTTCCGGCCAACGCCGGCGGCACCCTCGGCCTGGTGTTCTTCCTGATCACCGCGCTCGTGATCGGCGCCACCGTGCTGCTCTCGATCCCGACCGGCGCGGGGCCGGAGGCGGTGCGCCAGGCCAGTCGCGAGGCCATCCGCAACACGGCGAAGGCCCGCACCAGGGAAAACAAGCGCCTCGCCAAGGCGGCGGCCCGCAAGAAGCCGGCGCCCGGCTTCCGGCCGTCCGCGGAACGCGCCGTTGCGTCCGCTGTTCCCGGCACGACGGAACCCGGCACGACGGAACCCGGCACGACCGCCGGAGCCGAACGGGAAACGTCAACCGACATCGCTCCTGACGCCGAAAGCGGCGCCCGCTCGGAGGAACACCACCATGTCCAGTAAACGCGGAATCGCCCTGCTCGGGGCGCGGGCGGTGGCCGGACTCGTCGGTCTCGGCGTCGTCGTCGCATCCGTCGGCGCCGCCACCCTCGTCAGCTGGCCCACGGTCGAGAAGAAGCCGTCATCCGTGATCGTGTCCCCGACACCGAGCGAGCAGCAACGAGTCTGCCCGGGGCCGCTCCTTGCGCTGGCCGAGGATTCCAGTCAGGCCCAGGCCACCAGTTCCATCGACAGTGCCGCAGCAGTCTTCGGCGCCCACCCGGCGGCGGGCGAGTCGGGGTGGATCGACCCGGAGGCCACCGGTATGGAGGCCCCGGACAATGCGAACGCCGAGTCGTTCGGGGCTCCGCTGCTGCTGCGCGTGCCGACCCCGCCCGGCTCGGAGGCGGCACCGCTGGTCAGCGGCAGCCAGTCCCAGATCGCCGGCAGCGAAACGCTCGGCGGCCTGGCCGTCGCGGGCTGCGGAGAGGCTGCCGGCGACAACTGGCTGGTCGGCGGCTCCACCGACATCGGTCGAACCAGCCTGGTGCTGCTCAGCAATCCGACCACCGTCGTGGCCACCGTCGACCTGGCCGTGTTCGGCGAGACCGGGCCGGTGGACGCTCCCGGCTCCACCGGCATCCTCGTGCAGCCGGGCACCCAGCGGGTCGTGTCTCTCGCCGGACTGGCCCCCAACCTCCGCTCGCCCGTCGTGCACGTGCTGTCCACGGGTGGCCAGGTGGCGGCCACGCTGCAGCAGAGCATCGTGCGCGGGCTCGAACCCGGTGGCGTCGACCTGGTCGGACCCTCGAGCGGCCCCACCGAAGAGCAGGCCATCGCCGGCGTGGTTGTCTCCAACGCGGCCGGATCGGATGCCCCCGACGAGGTCGGAGGACTCAGCGACGACGTGACCTCGGTGCGGGTGCTCGTGCCCGGCGCCGTGGCCGCCACGGTGCAGGTCGGCGTGACCGGTGCGACCGGCCAGGCGGCCGGGACCTCGGTGCAGGTCGACGTGCAGCCGGGGGTGGCCACCGAGGTGCCCCTGACCGGGCTCGTACCCGGCACCTACTCCCTGAAATTGATCGCCAGTGAGCCGATCGTCGCCGCGGCGCAGAGTTCGGCGGCAGGTTCGGCCGGTCGCGACTTCGCTTGGTTCGCGTCCTCCGACGCCCTCGCCGACGAGTTCCTGGTGGCCGCCGCCGCCGGGCCGTCCCCCCAGCTGAACCTGGTCAACACGGGCAGCGCCGACGCCGGCTACACGATCAGCCCCGAGAACGGCGCGCCCAGCACCGTGACGGTGCCGGCCGGCGGCTCGGCGACGGTGCCGCTGGAACAGTCGCAGCGCTACCTTGTCTCCGGCGGAACCTCGACCGTTGCCTCGGTGTCCTATGCGGGCGACGGACTGCTCGCCGCGTTCACGCTGAACCAGGCCGGTCCGCTGGCGGCCCCGATCCGGGTCTACCCCCGCTAACCGCGAACCTCTGGAGCCCCCGTGACCGAGACCACCAACGCTGCCCGGCCCGCCGCCGACCAGCGCACGCCCGAAGACGTCGCCGTCGCCGTGATCGGCGGGTCCGGGTTGTACCGGCTGTTCGACGTCGGCACCGTGACATCCGTCGACATCATCACGCCCTACGGCCCTACCTCCGCGTCCATCACCATCGGTGTGCGGGCCGGCCGGCGGGTCGCATTCCTGCCCCGGCACGGCGGCGACCACTCGGTGGCGCCGCACCTGATCAACTACCGGGCCAACATCTGGGCTCTGGCGTGGCTGGGCGTGAAGGCCATCATCTCCTCCTCGGCGGTCGGCGGAGTCAGCCCCGACTATCCGCCCGGGATGCTGGTCGTCACCGACCAGTTCATCGACCGTACCTCGGGGCGCGCCGACACCTTCTTCGACCAGGGCACCGTCGCGCACCTGGCCGCCGCGGACCCGTTCGATCCCGAGCTGCGCCGGCTCGCCGTCGACGCGCTCGCGTCGTTGGAGGAGGACTTCGCGCCGACCGGCACCTGCGTCGTGATCCAGGGCCCACGGTTCTCCACCCGGGCGGAATCGCTCTGGTTCCGCGCCGCGGGCGCGCACACCGTCAATATGACGCAGTACCCGGAGGTCGTGCTGGCCGCCGAACTCAACATCGGCACGGTCAACCTCTCCTTCGTCACCGACGCCGACGCGGGCCTGGCCCCCGCCCTCGACGATGCGGCCGACCCGGACGCCGTCTCCGCCGACCTGGTCTTCACGCGCCTCCGGGCCGCCCAGCCGCGCATCCTGGCCGCGATCGACGGCATCCTGCGCGCCCTGCCCGAGCAGTTCGCCCCCCGCATGCTGATCGCTCCCGAGCAGGTCAGTGCCGTGCTCGATCGCCGCCCTGAGTCTGCCGACGGTTCCCCTGCCGACACCGACGCCGCGTCGGCCGGAGCCGACAAGTGACGCGGCGCCTGCTCGTTACGGGCGGTGCCGGTTTCATCGGCGGCGCGATCGTCGCCGGCGCGCTCGCCCGCGGCTGGCAGGTGCGTGTGCTCGACTCCCTCCGCAACGACGTGCACGGCGGGCTTCCGGTGCTGCCCGACGGGGTCGACATCATCGTCGGCGACGTGACTGACGCATCCGTCGTCACCCTCGCCCTCCGCGACACGGATGTCGTCTGCCACCAGGCCGCGAAGGTCGGCCTCGGTGTGGACTTCGCCGACGCCCCCGACTACGTGCACAGCAACGAGGTCGGCACTGCCGTGCTGCTCGCCGCGATGACCTCGGCTGGGATCGACCGGCTCGTGCTGGCCTCGTCGATGGTGGTCTACGGGGAGGGCAGCTACTGCGGACCGGAGGGCTTCACCCGTCCGGGACCGCGCCGCGAGACCGATCTGCAGCGGGGCGTGTTCGACCCCGTCGACGAGGCCACCGGCGAGCCCCTCGAGCCGCTCCTGGTCACCGAAGACGACCCGCTCGACCCGCGCAACGTCTACGCGAGCACCAAGTTGGGGCAGGAATACCTCGCGTCGGCGTGGGCCCGGTCCACCGGCGGCCGGGCCGTGGCCCTTCGGTACCACAACGTCTACGGGCCGGGGATGCCGCAGAACACGCCCTACGCGGGCGTCGCGTCGTTGTTCCGCTCGGCCCTGGAACGCGGCGAGGCCCCGCGGGTCTACGAGGACGGCGGCCAGCGCCGCGACTTCGTGCATGTCGCCGACGTCGCTTCCGCCAACCTCGCCGCCCTGGACTGGACCGCCGGTGCCGAGCCGTCCACCTTCCGCCCGTTCAACGTGGGCAGCGGTGTGGTGCATACGATCGGTGAGATGGCCGCCGCCCTCAGCCGGGCCACCGACGGCCCGGCCCCCATCGTCACGGGGCAATTCCGGCTCGGCGACGTGCGGCACATCACAGCGTCCTCCGAACGGCTCCGCCGCGAACTCGACTGGGCGCCCGCCGTCTCCTTCGAGGAGGGCATGCGCTCCTTCGCGACAGCGCCCCTGCGCGCCGCCGTCACCCGGTAGCCCGGTAGCCCGGGCGCCCCGCCGTCACCCGGTAGCCCGGCGTGAACCGATTCGACGGAGATTTTGCTGAGAAGCGGCATTTCCGGCGCTTTTGGTGTCGATTCGGGCAAAATCTCCGTCGAATGCGATCGGTGCGTTCGGTGCCTTCGGCGCGGGTCAGGTCGCAGCGGCTGGATGCTGCGGCAACAGCACCTCGAACCGGCATCCGCCCGGAACATTGAACACGCGCACCTCGCCGTGATGCGCCTGGACGATCCCCTGCACGATGGCCAGCCCGAGGCCCGCGCCGCCGGTGCCCAGCGGTTCGGCCGCCGGGGTGCGCGGACCGCTCGCCCGCCAGCCGGCCTCGAAGACCCGGCCGAGGTCCCGCTCCGGGATGCCGCCCGCGGCATCCGTCACCGAGATCACGGCGTGGTCTGCGGCACCGGCGCCCGAACCGGCGCTGGCCGTGACCGAGACCACGATCGCGCTGCCGGCCGGCGACTGCTGGATGGCGTTCATGACGAGGTTGCCGACCACCCGGGAGAGCTCGCGCGGGTCCGCGAGGATCGTCAGCCTGGTCTCCCCGGCGAAGCGCAGGTCGAGCGACTTGGCCTGCGCGATCGGCCAGAGCCCGGCGACCGTGTCGCTGATCAGGTCGTAGAGCGAGACCGGCTGCAGCGTCAGGCGCAGGGTGCCGGAGTGGATCTTCGACAGCTCGAACAGGTCGTCGACCATGCCCGTGAGCCGGTCCACCTGCCCGCGCATCTGCGTGTAATACCGGTCCGGGTCCTCGGCCATCCCGTCTTCCAGGGCTTCGGCCATGGCACGGATGCCCGCCAGCGGCGTGCGCAGGTCGTGCGAGATCCAGGCGATCAGCTCGCGCCGTGACTCCTCGATCTGGTTCTCGCGGGCGCGGGATTCGGCGAGCCGTTCCCCGGTCGCGGCCAGCTCCCCGGCCAGCGCCGTGAACTCGTTGTTGCTCTGCCGGTCGGTCGACGCGACCCGTTCCCCACGCCCGATGCTGGCCGCGGCCGAGCGCAGGGAGCGGCTGTCCCGGGCGAGTTGCCGACCAAGCACCGCAGCCATCGCCAGCGACACCAGTCCGGCGACTCCGGCCACGGAGTAGAAGACCGTGAGGTCGTGCCGGGACACGTACATCTGCGAGGCGACCGCCGCCATCCCGCCGACGACCGACACCACGGTGGCGAGGGCGATCACCATCAGTTGCAGCACCAGGGAGGTGCGGGAGAGCAGTCGCAGGGTGAGCAGGCCGGCGCCGCCGACGACCACCGCGCAGGCCAGAGCGAACAGGGAGGCGGCGGGAAGCACATCCGGTGTCATGACGGCCGCCCGGTCAGAGTCAGCGGAACCGGGTCGAACCGGTAGCCGACACCCCAGACCGTGTTCAGCAGCCGAGGCTGCGCCGGGTCGGCCTCGATCTTCTCCCGCAGCCGGCGCACGTGCACGGTGACGGTGGACAGGTCGCCGAACTCCCAGCCCCAGACCGAGCGGAGCAGGTCTTCCCGGCTGAGCACGGTGTGCGGCCGCCCGATCAGGTAGGACAGCAGGTCGAATTCCCGCGTAGTGAGTACCAGCGGCTCGCCGCGCAGCCGCACCTCGTGCGCCTGCGCGTCCAAGTCGAACTCGCCGGCCGAGATCAGCCCGGCCGGAACGACGGTCGCACTGCTGCGCCGCAGCACCGACTGAACCCGCAGCACGAGTTCGCGGGGGGAGAACGGTTTGGTCAGGTAATCGTCGGCGCCGGCCTCGAGACCGTCGATGCGGTCCTCTTCCTGGTTCAGGGCGGTCAGCATGATCACCGGGATCTCCCAGTCGCCACGGATGCGGCGGCACACCTCGATGCCGTCCAGAAGTGGCAGCATTCGGTCGAGCACGACCAGGTCCGGACGCAGCTGCTCGGCCGTCGCCAGCCCGGCCAGGCCGTCCGCCGCCTCGTCGACCACGAACCCGGCCGCCCGCAGGTACCGGCAGACGATCTCGGACACCGTCGGATCGTCGTCGACAACCAGGATGCGGCGCTCGTGGGGCGGTAGCGGGCGTGAATCGCTCGGGGGCAGGGAAGAGGGCACGAGTTCAGGATAGGGCGGCGGGCACCGGGTGTGCCGGGTTGGAGCCAGCGACCCCGTTTCTTCCTCAGTCCGTAATCTCTTCTGGTGTTTCGGGGGAGCCTGCCCCCCTAGGGTCGATTCATGACTGTGATCCAAGTGGACCTCGTGCTGCCGTGCCTGAACGAAGCCGGCGCCCTGCCCTGGGTGCTGTCGCGCCTGCCGGAGGGGTATCGGGCCGTCGTCGTCGACAACGGCTCGACCGACGGATCGGCCGAGATCGCCGCCGCGGCCGGCGCCCTGGTCGTGCACGAGGCCCGCCGAGGCTTCGGTGCCGCCGCGCACGCGGGACTCCTGGCCGCCACCGCGCCGATCGTCGCCTTCTGCGACGCCGACTCCTCGATGGACCCGGCCGAGCTGCCGCGCCTGGTGGACCCCGTGCGGGCCGGAACGGCCGATCTCGTATTGGGCCGCCGCCTACCCGCGACCGCCGCCTCCTGGCCGCTGCACGCGCGCATCGCCAATTCCAGTCTGTCCTGGCGTCTGCGCCGAATAACAGGGGTGAACATCCATGACCTCGGGCCCATGCGCGCCGCGCGCCGCGAATCCGTGCTGAACCTCGACCTGCAGGACCGCCGCAGCGGGTATCCGCTGGAGATGTTCCTGAAGGCGGCGGAGGCGAACTGGCGCATCCTGGAGGTCGATACCTCGTATTCGCCCCGGGTCGGCCGCAGTAAGGTGACCGGCACCGTGCGCGGCACCCTGACCGCGGTCCACGACATGTCCGCCCTTCTCCGGGAGACGCGCCGATGACGACCATCGTCGTGATCGCCAAGGAATGTCTGCCGGGACGCGTGAAGACCCGGCTGCACCCGCCTCTGAGTCTCGAGCAGGCCGCCGAACTGGCGGCGGCCAGCCTCGACGACACCCTCGCCGCGCTTGCCGCCCTGCCCGCGACCCGCCGCATCCTGGCCTTCGACGGCGTGATTGCGCCGCTCGCCGCAGCCGGTTACGAGATCCTCCCTCAGGTGGAGGGCACCCTCGACGTGCGGCTCGCCGCAGTGTTCGACGCCTGCGAGGGTCCCACGGTGCTGGTCGGCATGGACACCCCGCAGCTCACCTCCGCCCAGCTCGAACCCGTCTTCACCGACTGGACCGACGACGTGGACGCCTGGTTCGGCTTCGCCGACGACGGCGGCTTCTGGGCGCTGGCTCTGAATGACCTGGCCGATGCCCGCGTTCGAGGTGACCTGATCCGCGGCGTGCCGATGTCCCGCGACGACACCGGGGCGCTGCAGCTGAAACGGCTGACGGATGCCGGCCTGCGCGTGAGCCTGTTGCCCACCCTCACCGACGTGGACACCATCGATGACGCCCACCGGGTGGCGGAGATCGCGCCCACCGGTGGATTCGCCGCGGCCCTGACCGCCATGACGGCACCGAGCACGACGGACGGGCTCCGATGAAGCTGGTTCCCGCGCTGCTCGAGGGGGAGTGGGCGCCCGAACCGACCACGTTCGGCGCCGGCGGGGCGGAACCCTATGCTGCCGCGCTGAAGAACGCCGACAACGTGCTCTACCTGCGCCGGGCGTCTTCCGGCGAGCACGCCACCATCGACGCCGGTCGGTGGAGCGCCGACGCCGATGACACCGACCTCCGCCTGCTCGACGGGATCACAGGACCGGTTCTCGACATTGGCTGCGGACCCGGCCGCATGGTGCGGGCCGCGATGGGGCTCGGCCTGACCGCGCTCGGCCTGGACGTCTCGGCGACCGCCGTGCGCATGGCCGCCGACGCCGGCCTCGACGTGCTGCAGGGCAGCGTCTTCGACCCGCTGCCGCGGGAGGGAGCCTGGGCTGCCGCGCTGCTCGTCGACGGCAACATCGGGATCGGCGGCGACGCCTCCGCTCTGCTGGCGCGTTGCGCCGAACTGCTGGACCCGAGCGGTGTGCTGCTGGTCGAACTCAGCCACGACGCGGCCAGGGACGACAGCTACCTCGGCACGATCGAGGATTCAACCGGGCTCCGAAGCGCGGTGTTCCCCTGGGCGGAAATCGGCATCGACGGCCTCCGCGACCGAGCCGGGGCGGCCGGTCTGGTCGTGACTCAGGACTGGCGGCTGGACGGCCGCTGGTTCGCGCGCCTGCTGCGCGCGTAGATGACGACCGACCAGACCGTCGCGACCAGGGCGACGACCACCCAGAACAGGGCGAGGTTCCGCCCGTAGTCCAGCGGAAGGATGCTCGGATTGTTCGAGGAGAGCGACTTCGCCACGATCGCGGGCACCACGATCAGCGTCATGATCGAGCCAACCACGATGGCGCCCTGCACGACCAGCACGATCGTGCCCGCGACGCGGCGCCCTGCGCGGCGCAGCAGAATGCCGGAGAAGAACACCAGGGGCGCCAGCACGGCGTCGTGCAGCACGATCGCCGCGCCGATCCAGAGCGCCACCCCGGGCAGTCGGGTGAGGCGCACGGTGTCGAACAGCACGTAGAGGCCGAACAGGAGCCCGGCCGTGCCGATCAGGATCAGGCTGGTGCGCACCGCGCGCATCCGTCGGTCGACGGTCGAAGGGAGAGCGCCTGCGGCGCTCGTTCCTGTGGTGCTTGTGCCTGGGGTGCTCATGCGGTGATCGCCTCTATCCGGCTCAGCCATTTGGTTTGCAGTACTCCGGGCCGGCCCGGGGCGATCATGCGCGCCGGGTAGCCGTGCTGCAGGTCGAGCGTCTCACCGTTCAGCTCGAGCGCCACCAGGGTCAGCGGGTCCCGCACGTATTCCGGTCCCATCTCGGTCTTCCTGAAGCTGCCGCGCTCCTCGAGGCTGGTCAGGCGAAAGGATGCGCCGGCGTCGGCGCCGACCAGGTCGGCCAGTTCCGACAGGCGAACCCCGCGCCAGACCGCCAGCTGGCTCCAGCCCTCGACGCAGGCGATTGGCAGCTCCACCTCGGTCTGCGGCAGGGCCTCGAGTTCGGCCCGGCTGAAGTTGCGCTCCACCCCGCCGGCGGCGAGGGTGAGCACCCAGCCGGCCGCGGTGGCCGACGCGGTGACCTTCGCCTGCTCGGCCGTGCGGTTGACCGGAACGCCCTGCTGGCCGACGCCCTTCTTGCGCGGACCGAACACGTTCACAGCGTCGAGGGGCGCAAAGGTCTGCCCGGCGGTCAGCCCCACCACGGCCGCGCAGGCGACTCCGACGGTGGTGAGGAAGCCCCGGCGGCTCAGCGCCCTCGCGTCCGTCGCGGGCTTCGCCTCAGTCAAGGCCTTCGCTCCGCCCACGGCCGAGGGCGTGGCGTCGATCCAGGCGATCATCCGGCCCGTCACCCCGGACGGCCGGCTGCTGCCCCAGAGTCGCACCGCTTCGACGTCGGCCGGGGTGTCCGCCTCGCTCGCGGCATCCGTTGCCTCGTGCTCGGCGGCGGCACGGCCGCTCCAGAACCGGGTGATGACCGGCAGCTTGATGCCGATGTGTAGAACCAGCAGCCCCACCAGCACCCAGCCGAGGGCGTAGTGCACCTCGCGGAACGGGAAAGGCCACGGGTACCACTTGTAGGTGTTGACCAGGCCGATTGTGATCTGCACCAGGGATGCACCCACGAACAGGGCGATCGACGCGCGTTCGAGCAGGTGCAGAAACGATTTCACCGGTGGGGACGCGAACAGCTCGGGGAAGACGATGTAGAGCTTGGCCAGCAGCAGCGGGAAGCAGGCAATGCCGGCCACGATATGCGTGCCCTGGGTGAACTGGTAGAGCGACGCCGGCCGGGTCGCGAACCGCATCCACGGCAGCGGCTCCTGCAGGAAGTGGCTGTACAGGCCGGTTCCGAAGCAGACGATGAACGCGGCGCCGAGCAGCCGGCCGATCACGACCGCCATTCGGGGATTGCGCACGGGGGAGGCCAGCGCGCGTCGGGCCTCGTACATCATTCGCCTCATGGGTCCATTGCATCATCCGGAACGCCCGAAGAGACGGCGCAATCCTTACGGTCCGGTGACGCGCGCCCGGGTCGGTGGCGCCCTTGTGCCCGGATTCCGTCAGGATGGGGGAGTGCGTATCGCCGTTGTCTCCCTCCTCCTTGCCGCCAGTGCGGCCCTGACGGCCTTCAGCGTGCTGTCGTACGACCTGTTCAAACCGGGACGCGACACGGTGCCCCTCGTCATCTGCACCGCCGGGCTGTGGCTGCTCTTCGCGCTCGCCGTGCTCGTGCTGCGCGGGGTGCGGGGCCGGGCCGTGGTGGTGCTGATCCTGGCCGGTTCGGTCGGGACCGGGGCCGCGGCCATGGTGGGCCCGCCGAACACGAGCACGGACTCCGCGCGCTACGCCTGGGACGGCATCGTGGCCATGGAGGGCATTTCGCCGTATGCCTACACGCCGGCCGACGACCGGTTGGACGCCCTGCGCCCCGACTGGCTGTTCCCCGGCCCGGTGCTGTCCGAGGCCGGAGAGCCCGTGTGCGTCGGCGAACGCATCCAGACGGCGCAGAAATCCGAGTCGGGGGACATCCTCTGCTCGGCCCTGAACCGCACCGGCGTGCCCACGATCTATCCCCCGGCGGCCGAGATCTACTTCGCGGGCGTGCGGGCGATCACAGGCCCGGATGCGGAGTACTGGCCGTTGCAGCTGACGGGTCTCCTGCTCAGCGTCGGCACGACCGTGATGCTGCTGGTCGGGATGCGCCGCCGCGGCATCGAACAGCGGTTCGCCGCGCTCTGGGCCTGGTGTCCGCTCGTGGCCACCGAGGCGGTCACGAACTCCCATGTCGACATGCTCGGCGTGGTCTTCACCCTGAGCGCGGTGTTCCTGGTGACCGGCCGACGCTACTGGAGCGGCGGGATCGCGCTCGGCGCGGCGATCGCGACCAAGCTGATCCCCGTGCTCGCGGCCCCGGCCATGCTGCGACGCCAGGGTTGGAAGGTCACCGTGGCGGCCGTGGTCACTTTCCTGCTGCTGTACGTGCCGTATGTGCTGACCACCGGGATCGGGGTGCTCGGCTACCTGCCCGGCTACCTCTCCGAGGAAGGGTACGAGGACGGCACCCGCTTCGCCCTGCTCTCGCTCGTCGCCCCGGGCGGCTCGGCGGTCATCGTCGCGGGCGTGCTGCTAATCGTCATCGCCGTGCTCGTCATCTGGAAGACTGACCCCGACCAGCCGTGGCTCGGCCAGCTCGTCATGATCGGCAGCGCGCTGCTCATTCTGAGCCCGCGCTACTCCTGGTATGCCCTGTTGTTGCTGCCGTTCATCGCCCTCAGCGGCCGCTGGGAATGGCTCCTCGTGCCGATGGCCCTCACTCTGCGCCTTCTGGTCCCGTCGATTCCGCTCACCCGGGTGGCCATCGCCACGGCGATCGTCGTAATCATCGTCATGTCGATCCACCGCGCCCGCCCCGAGGTGGCGCGGCGCCTGTTCCGACCGCTCGCGCGCCTGTCGAAACCCGGCGGTTGAGCCTGCCGAGACCGAGCCTGTCGTATCTGGGCCTGTGGCATCTGGGCGTGTCCGAATCTGGGCCTGTCGAATCCGGGCCTGCCGAATCCGGGCCCGACGAATCCGGGCCCGACGAAACTCAGAACGGTGCCCCTTCGCCCTGATCCGGCTGCCGCACTTTCACCGTCTGCTCCTCCCGTTGCTCACTGTAGAAGGTCTTCATGAGGGACACCCTACGGGCAGCCACTGACATTCGATGGTCCGGCCGGGAGCCCACCGGCGGCCTGTGGATAACCTGATCAAAACCGCATTGTGGAGGAAATGGGGCTCGCCGCAGCGCCAGTTGCCGGCATTTGTCACACGGGCCGGCTACCCGCATCCGACATAACGTGAATGAGGAGATATTCGGGACACTCCAGTTCGGGCACCCCAACCTGTCTGAGCGGCGTGTTGCGAAATTTTCCTCAGTTAGCGTGGGTGGCGACAACGGATGCTGGGCGGGAACCATCGGGCCGCGACGAGCTCGACCACCGGGCCTCGGCAGTCTTGACCACCGGGCCGCGCCGAGCTCGAGCACCGGCAGCAACACGAAAAAGGGCCCGCCGCGCATCTGCGCGACGGGCCCTCGACGAAAGCGGTGTTACTTGGTGGCGACCGTGATCTTCGCGATGCCGACCAGGAGCTGGTCAGCGACGGCATCCGTCATGAACGTGTCGTTGAGCAGGCCGGCGGCCTCAGCCGAGATGTGCACGGTGGTGCCCTCGAGGATGGCGTTGTCGCCGTCCATCTGCAGCGGCTTCAGGGTTCCGCCGTACAGGTTGAAGAGCAGGACCTGGGTGGCGGCAGACTCGCCGTTGACGCTCACGTCACCGAACAGCTTGCTGGAGCCCGGGTCGATCGTGAAGTTGGTCAGTTCGACCGTGGTCTCGCCGGCGGTCAGCGAGAAGCCGGAGCCCTCGTGCTCGATGGAGCCCTGAACGAAGGGGCGGTAGTCCTCTTCGGGGTCGTAGTAGTCCACGTTTCCGCCGGTGATCGGGAAGTGCAGGCTGCCGTCGGTCAGGGTGGCGGTGCCCACGGTTCCGGGGGTGAGGCCGAGGCTGGTCAGCGCCGCAGCGAAGTCAGCGTCGAGGAGAACGGACGTGTCGACGCCCGACAGCGCGGGGATCGAGGCGACGGCCTTGGGGGTTGCTTCCTCGGAGGAGGAGGAGGAATTCTCCGCCGGGGCGGTTGCATCCGCGGTGGTCGAGCAGGCGGCGAGCCCGGCGATGAGGAGGCCCGCGGTGGCGAGGCTGAGCGTGGTCTTGGTGAATGAGCGCATGAGGAATTCCTTAGGGTCTGTGGTTGGGATTCAGCAGTTCTTGGTGCTGAATGAGGTTCGGTCCCCTCCGGCAAACGGTTTGGAATAAGTTCAAATCAGTGTGAACTCCGGCCGGAAACCCCGCCATTCCGGGGATCCGGGCACAAAAAAGCGGCCGAGCAGAACCCGGCCGCCGGCAAGCGGAGGAGGCAAGCAGAGCAATTAATCGTCCCTAGAAGTGCCGGAACCGATCCGGTGCCAGGTCCCACGGGTCCTTGCCGAGCAGCTCGGCGATCGCGCGGAACACGCAGCTCTCGATCACCATTCGCCGATGCAGGTCGTCGCTCCTGTGCAGCCGGGTCAGCCGCTGGATCGGCAGACGATAGAACACCACGCGACGCTCCGGGGCGTTCACGCCCCAGCGCTCCACCCCGATGCCCGGCAGAACCGAGGCAGGTCCGGCGGCTACCTCGAACGTGACATCGCTCAACTGGTCCGGCCAGACCGAGCGGAGGTAGTCGACGGTGGAGGCCACGGTCATGTCGAAGGTGTCGATGCGCGTCTGCAGGGGCGGCAAGTACGGTCCGGTGGCCGAGCTGCGGATGCCCCGGCCGTGCCGGTCCCGACCGCGCCCGCGCTGAACGGGCGCCGGGGTCGAGGAGGCGTAACTGCGAGCTCGGGACATGCTTCCATCCTAGTTCTGCCGGTTGAACGGGTAGCCTGTAGCCAATGTCATTCCGGCCCTGCTCCCGTGTCGCCTGCCCGGACGAATCCGCCGCGACTCTCACCTTCGACTACGCCGACGCAATGGCCGTACTCGGCCCGCTCGCCGTGCAGCGCGAACCGCACACCTTCGACCTCTGCGCCCGGCACGCGCGGCTGACCGCCGCCCCGCAGGGTTGGCAGCTGGTGCGTCTCCGCACGGTAGATGGGCCGGACACCGAGTCGGGATTCACGATATGAGCGCCCAGACGGATGCCGCCGCCCGCCTCGACGCCGTCGTCAGCCAGGACGAGGTGCGCGGCACGGCCGACCAACCGTTGACCGGTCAGATGGTGGCTGCCCTTGCCGCCGCCTTCGTCGACGAGGTCGGCGCGCGGAGCCGCGACGTGCTCGTCGGATACGACCGCGGCGAAGCCATCGAACTCGCGGCCGCCTTCGCGCAGGGCGCAAATGCCCGGGGGGCCACCGTCGTCGACCTCGGCGTGTGCTCCACCGACGAGATCCGATTCGGCTCGGGAACCCTGAACGCCCCGGCCGCCCGGATCACGACCTCCTCGCTCACGCTGCTGCGGGCGGGCGCCCAGGAGATCGGTCAGGATCACGGTCTGGGCGGCATCCGTGACCGGGCCGTCGGCTACCTGGTCGAGGGCACGGCACCCGTGGCCACGCCCGGCACCCGCCGCACGCTCGATCTGATGCCCGACTACGCGGCGGGCCTGCGCGCGATCGTCGGGCTCAGCGGCATCCGCCCGCTCACCGTCGTGGTCGACGCCGGCCGCGGAGCCGCCGCGGTCACGGTTCCCGTCGTCCTCGGCGACGGTTCCGGCGCCGCTGCGGAAGGCCGGACCACCCGCGACACGGCCGACACCGCCGGCGACGCCGGCCGAGGGTCACCTCTCACCATCGTGCCGCTCTTTTTCGACCAGGACCCAAATCTCCCGCCGCACCCGATCGACCCTGCCGACCCGACCACCCTCACCGATCTGCGCAATGCCGTGATCCAGCACGCGGCCGACCTCGGGCTCGGCTTCGACCCGGATGGCGGCCGCTGCGTGGTCGTCGACGAAACCGGGTCCGTCGTGCCTGCGTCCGCCATTGGCGCGATACTCGCCCGGCAGGTGATCGCACAGGCGCGCATCGAAACCCCCGACCGGGACCAACTCGTCCTGCACGACCTCACGGTCTCCCGCTTCGTCGCGGAGACGATCGAGTCGAACGGAGCGGCCGCCGTCCCCGTCCCGGTCGGCGGTGCCCCGATGCGGGCGGAGCTGCGGTCCACCGGAGCCGTCCTCGGCTGCGGACACTCCGGTGACTACTACTTCCCCCGGTTCTGGTGCGCCGAGAGCGGTCTCCTCGCGGCCATGTACGTCCTGGCGGAGGTCGGTTTCCAGTCCCGCCCGCTGTCGGCGCTGGCGACGGATGCCATGCCCTACGCCCATTCCGGCGAAATCAGCGTGGCCGTCGACGACCTGCCTGGGGTCTACGCGCGCATCGTCGACGCGTTCACGGGTTCCGCCGACTTCGAGGAGGTCGACGGCCTCACGGCGATCGGCATGACGAGCGTCGACGAACCGTTCTGGTGGTTCAACGTGCGTCCGTCGCACCCCGTGCCGCAACGAGCACCGGAACAGCAGCAACCTCAACCGGTGGTGCGGCTCACCGTGGAGGCCGCGACCCCTGAGGTTATGGTGCGCATCCGCGACGCGGTCCTCGCGCTCGTTGCCGACGACTGACGGCACGTTACGAGCACGTTTCCGCCCGCGAGTCGGTTCCGGCACCCGCATTCGGGCGTCATACGCTGACACACGATTCCCAATGGATAGCAGCCGGCCGCACCGTCGCGGTGGCAGCATCCCACTGAAACTGGAGTGACATGGCCCACCAGACGGACACAGACCGCACTGCCGCGAAGGCGGACGACGGGGGAGGGCGGCAGCTGTCCAAGTCTCTGAAACCGCGCCACCTCTCCATGATCGCCATCGCCGGCGTGATCGGCGCCGGACTTTTCGTCGGGTCCGGCGCCGCCATCCAGCAAGCTGGGCCGGGAATCCTGGTGGCCTATACGGCCGCGGGACTCCTGGTCATCCTGGTCATGCGGATGCTCGGCGAAATGGCGGCGGCGCATCCGGAAACCGGTTCGTTCTCCACCTACGCCGATAAAGCACTCGGTCGCTGGGCCGGACTGAGTATCGGTTGGTTGTACGCCTGGTTCTGGATCATCGTCCTCGGCATCGAGGCCACAGCCGGCGCGGCGATCGTGCACCGCTGGGTGCCCGAGGTCGACCAGTGGGTCTGGGCTCTCATCCTGATGGTGCTGCTCACCGGCACCAATGTCGCCTCCGTCAAGATGTTCGGCGAATTCGAGTTCTGGTTCGCGTCGATCAAGGTGGCCGCGATCGCCGTCTTCCTGCTCCTCGGCGTCGTGGCCATTCTCGGGCTCATGCCCGGGGTCGCCGCCCCCGGCCTGAGCAACCTCACCGGCAACGGCGGGTTCTTCCCCAGCGGCAGCGGAGCCGTCCTCGGCGGCGTGCTCGTGGTCGTCTTCTCGTTCTTCGGCGCCGAAATCGCCACGATCGCCGCCGGCGAGTCCGAGAACCCGGTCGACGCCGTCAAGAAAGCCGTCAAGTCCACGGTCTGGCGCATCCTCGTCTTCTACATCGGTTCTATCGCCGTCGTCGTCACGCTGCTGCCGTGGAACAGCGCCTCGGTGGCCAAGAGCCCCTATGTCGCCGTGATCGAGCTCTATGGAATCCCCGGGGCCGGCACGATCATGGACATCATCGTGTTAACCAGCGTGCTCTCCTGCCTGAACTCGGGGCTCTACACCGCGAGCCGCATGCTCTTCTCCCTGTCCGAACGCGGCGATGCCCCCAAGGCGTGGTCCAAGATCTCCGTCCGAGGCGTGCCGCGCGGCGCCGTCTTGTCCTCCACGGTGGTTGGTTTCATCACGGTGGGCCTGAACTACATCGCCCCGGATACGGTCTTCCTTCTCTTGGTCAACACCTCTGGTGCGATCGCGCTCCTCGTCTGGCTGGTCATCGCCGTGTCGCAGCTGATCCTGCGCCGCCGTATGAGCACGGATGCCGCCAGTCGACTGAGCCTGAAAATGTGGGCCTTCCCCTACCTGACCTGGGTGGCCATCGCCGCGATCGTTGCTCTGCTGGTGGGCATGGCCATCCTCGAACGCACCCGAATGGAACTCCTGATGTCTCTGCTGCTTGCGGGCATCGTGGTCGGCATCGGCCTGTGGAAATACCGCGGCGACCGGGATGCCGTGCACCCCGGCACGGACGGTTCGGTGTCCGACGACGAGTTGAAGACTCTCGACCCGATCAAGAACGCGACTGCCCGGAAGTAGGTCTTTTGANGACGGCTGTGGGTGGGGACCGTAATGTATTCAAACGTACCCCACAGGTGCGGAAAGCCGCAGAGCTTCCCGGCCTCATGTGGAACCAAAGTTTTTAGCTTCGTCTCATGCTTGTTCCTGTTTCAGGTGGGTGTGGGGGAGGCCTAAGATTGTAACTTTCTCCGGCTGCGTGTTTGGTCTGGTGGGTGGTGGTTCGGGTCGCTTCGGCGGGCTGGAATTGGCTGCTTTTCCGTGATTTGACAGGGTGTGGCCGGGCAGCTAAGTTATACAAGTTGCCTCGAAGCGACAGCCTGTTTTTGGGCCTGAAGTCGAGTGCGTCCGATCCTTGAGAACTCAACAGCGTGCACAATGTCAAATGCCAAAAACCTCGGCCGTAGGGCTCCTTTCTAGGGGGTACCGCGGAA
>NZ_SOGK01000011.1:0-81378 GCF_004564305.1 Cryobacterium sp. TMT3-29-2 | reverse complement strand
AGCCGGGCAGCACGCCGACGCCCGCGGCCGAGGCCGCGTCGACGGGGGCGAAGGCCTCCGTCTCCGACCCGGCGGCGGCTGCGGCCGCGGCCGCGTGCGACCCGTCATCCGTGCAGGTCGAAGCGACCACCGACGCGGTCAGCTATGAGCCCGGGGCAGAGCCGATGCTGTCGCTCAGCGTCACCAATATCGGCGACGTCCCGTGCGTGCTGAACGCGGGCACGGCGACTCAGGTTTTCACGGTCTCGAGCGGCGCGGACGTCTACTGGACGTCGACCGACTGCCAGCAGGAGGCAGGCGACGCCGACGTCACCCTGCAGCCGGGCGAGCCCGTGAGCTCAGGGGAGGCGATCGTCTGGGACCGCAGCCGCTCGAGCCCGGAGACCTGCGGCGAGGCCACCCGCGACGCCGCGCCGGCCGGGGGAGCGGCATACAACCTGAGCGTGACCGTCGACGGCATCGAGTCGGCGACCCCGAAGCAGTTCTTCCTCTCCTGAGCCGCCCGGTGGTCGAGCGGCCCGGTGGTCGAGCTTGTCGAGACCCGTTCGCTCCTGGCATGGCTCTCCAGAGGTGCGCATGTCGGGACCGCACCGCGTCAACTGGTTGAATGGAAGCCGTGACTGAAGAGACTCCACCGACGAATTCCCCTGCCCTCGCCGCCGCTCTGGCGGCCCAGGATGTGGTCGCCGTGGCCTATGCCCTCCGCAATGACGTGATGATCGTTCCGCAGCTGGTCGTCAACGGTCAGGCGGAGCAGGTGCGGGTCTTCGGGCGCGAGGGCACCGACCGACGGATGCTGCTGCTCTTCTCCTCCGCCGAGAACTACGCCCGCATGGTGCCCGACGAGGTCGATCCGCAGGTCATGGTCGGCGACGCGCAGTGGCTCCGCGAATTCCTCACCGTGCACCAGCAGGTGCTCGAGATGGTGTTCTTCGACATCGCCGGTCCGCACGTCATGCAGGCCGCGCCGGCGGACCTGATGAGCGCCCTCGGCCCGCTACCCGGCGAGTCGGAGTCCGGCGAAGGCGAGCGCGGCGAGTAGCTCCCGATCGACCCCCTCAGGCTGGGGGTCCCCAACCGCCCGACCGGGCGGGCGCCCCGCGATAGGCTGACGTTTGACAGTGTTCGGCTCGCTTTCACAGCGGAATCCGACGGACTTCTCACGGTCAGCATTCGGCCTGTCAGGGAGCAGGTCAGAGTGGCGGGGACCGGGCAGGATCCGAACGACGCCCGCCTCGCGCGCGTTGAGCGTCAGTACTGGATCGACCGCAATGTCGCCCTCGAGGACGCCGAGGCCTGGCTGGCCGAGCTCGGCGAGGGAGAGCACGGCGCCACCGCACGCCGGTTGCTGGTTGTCGTCGCGGCCGTGCGCATCCGTCGCGGAGATCCGGGACAGATCGCCGTGCAGGTGCAGCAGATCCTGAGCTGGGCGGAGCAACACGGCGAACTCGCCCTGCAGTCGCGCTGTCACGACGTTCTCGGTTCGGTCTTTGAAATGGTGGGCGACCGGGCGCTGGCCCTGGAGCATGCCGTCGCCGCGAACGATCTGCTCGAGGACTCGGAGGTTCCGCTGATGCGAGCCGCCGCCCGCAAGTGCCTGGCCGACGCGCTCGGCTCGGCAGGGTCCCTCGATGAGGCGCGTCGCCGCTACGACGATGCCCTCCGCCTGGTCATCGACGACCCAGAGACCATCATCCGTTACAACATCCTCAACAATCTCGCCTACACCGAGTACCTGGCCCACAACCAGGCCGCGGCCCTCGCGGCCGTTGAACAACTGATCGGACTGTCCGAGGTGGGTGACCGCCAGATCGGCATGTACGCGCTCGACACGGTCGCACGCGTCTACCTCACCGCGGGGCGGCTGGACGAGGCGGAGGCGAAGCTGCTGCCGGCGATGGACCCGGAAGTCGGCGATCTGCATCCCGACGGCTCCGCCGCGGCCCTCGTCACCCTGGCCGTGATCTACCGCACGCAGGGAAAGCTGCACCAGGCGCAGACTGTGATCGACCGGTGCCGCGAGCTGGCCCAGCGGTTCGGGCTCATTCGATGGTCGACGGAAGCGGCCCGGGAACAGGCCGAGATCCACGCCGCCAATGGCGATTTCCGCGCCGCGTTCGAGGCGTACCGGCACTTCCACGAGCAGTCCGAGGCGCTCGGCGCGAGCGAGAATGAGTCGCGCGGGCGCATCCTCGAGGCCGTCTACCAGACCGCGGAGTCCCGCCGGGAGAGCGAGCGGTACCGCGAGTTGGCCGAGCGTGATCCGCTCACCGGACTGCGCAACCGCCGGTTCGTCGACGAGCACCTCGGCGCGGCGCTGATGCGTGTGCGGGAGGGTGGGCCGAGCGTGGCCATCGCCATGGTCGACCTCGATCACTTCAAGCGCATCAACGACACCCTGTCGCACGAGGTCGGCGACACCGTACTCCGCGAAGTGGGCAGCATTCTGATCACCGCCGCGGCATCCGCGGCCGACGGCATCGCCGCGCGCCTGGGAGGGGAGGAATTCCTGCTGATCATGCCGGGGATCGACGCCACCGAGGCGCACCTGCGCTTCGACGCCGTCTGCCGGGCCATCGCT
Organism: Cryobacterium sp. TMT3-29-2; assembly: GCF_004564305.1. Classification (NCBI taxonomy): domain Bacteria; kingdom Bacillati; phylum Actinomycetota; class Actinomycetes; order Micrococcales; family Microbacteriaceae; genus Cryobacterium; species Cryobacterium sp. TMT3-29-2. The sequence goes on along the minus strand of NZ_SOGK01000011.1, from coordinate 78,797 downwards.
GATCACGACTGGTCGTCGATCACCGGTACGCTGCCGGTGACCGCAAGCCTCGGGGTTGCCGTGGCGCCCGCCGACGGCCAGCAGATTTCGGACCTGCTGCGCGCCGCCGATGTGCGCCTGTATGTGGCGAAGCGCGATGGTCGCAACCGGGTCGTGCAAGCGGCCATCGTCTCCACGTCGAACCCGGTGGCCGAGCTGCTCGAGGCCCGCTAGAACGCTCGATCGAGCTCGACGTCGCGTGCGGACTGGCCGGTCGCGATCGCCGCGGCCACCGCGGTGCCGATCGACCCGGCGTCGGCGTCGAGACGGATGGTGAACCCGAGACGGGCGGCCTCGGCCGCCCGCAACTTGGCCGCCGTCACGGGCCGCACCTCTCCGGCCAGGCTGATCTCGCCGAAGGCCACGGCACCCTGGGCGATGGGCTTGTCTTTGAACGCGGACGCGATGGCGAGGGCGATGGCGAGGTCGGCGGCCGGCTCGGTGAGACGGATGCCGCCCACGGTCGACACGTAGACATCCATGCTGCCCAGCCCTGACAGGCTCGCCCGGCGCTCAAGCACCGCGAGGAGCATCGCCACCCGTGAGGAGTCCACCCCGTTGGTGACGCGGCGGGGGTTCGGGGCCTGGGTCTTGATCACCAGGGCCTGCACTTCAACCGGCATCGCCCGGCGGCCCTCGAGCGCCACCGTGACGCAGGTGCCGGACACGGGGGTGGAGCCGCGGCTCATGAACAGCGCGCTCGGGTCGGGCACCTCGGCGATGCCGTCGCCGGTCATCTCGAAGCAGCCCACCTCGTCGGTCGAGCCGAACCGGTTCTTGAGCGCACGCACGAAGCGCAGCGCGCTCTGCCGGTCACCCTCGAACTGGCACACCACGTCGACGAGGTGCTCGAGCAGGCGAGGCCCGGCGATCGAGCCGTCTTTGGTGACATGCCCGACGAGCAGGATGGGCAGGTTGCGGTCTTTGGCCACCCGGATCAGCGTGGAGGCCACCTCCCGTACCTGGCTGGGCATGCCCGCGAGACCGTCGGAGAGTGAGCTGGCCACCGTCTGCACCGAGTCGACGATGACCAGGTTGGGTTGCACGGCGTCGATCTGGCCGAGGATGGTGGCCAGGTCGGTCTCTGCGGCGATGTACAGCTCGGGCTGCAGCGCCCCGGTGCGCTCGGCGCGCAGCCGGACCTGGCTGACCGACTCCTCGGCGCTGACGTAGAGCACGCGGGACTTGGCGGCCGCGGCTTTGGAGGCCACCTCGAGCAGCAGCGTGGACTTGCCGACGCCGGGCTCGCCGCTGAGCAGGATGACCGAGCCGGGCACGATGCCGCCGCCCAGTACCCGGTCGAACTCGGCGATGCCGGTCGGCCAGTGCGAGACGGCCGTCGTGTCGACGTGCGTGATCGGGCGGGCGACACCGGGGCCGCTGACGCTGGCCGGCTTGAGTGCGCGCGCCAGGCTGGCCTTCTCGGTGGTGTCGACCACGGTGCCCCACTGCTGGCATTCGCCGCAGCGACCTGCCCACTTCAGGGTGGTCCAGCCACACTCGGTGCAGCGGAAGGAGGAAACGGGTCTGGCCATTCTGTGAGCCTAGCTCGGGCCGCTGACACCGCCGGTTTCCAGGGTGCTCGCGGTCGGCGCCGATGCGGGTTCGGCGGCGGGGGAGGGGAGGCCGGCGGGCGGGGTGGCGGGCAGGTCGGCAGGCGCTTTGGGCGCATCGGCCCCGACCGGGTCGGCAGGCCGGATGCCCCGCTCCAGATGAGCACTCAGCGCCGGCAGGAACGCGTCGGCCCAGGCCCGGTAGCCACGGTTATTGGGGTGGAACAGGTCCCCCGCGACATGCGTGGCGACGCTGCGCAGCCCGAGCCGCTTGGTCGTGGCGTGCAACGGCACCACGGCGAGCCGGTGCTCCGCGGCCACCTGGCGGATGATGCGGTTGGCGACGGCGACCATCCGTTCGTTGCGGGGCAGGTGGAAGCAGGGCAGGTCGGCGACCAGGGCGTGCGAGGGGAGGGCTTGGAAGATTTGCCGGATGCCGGCCTCGAACACGGCGGCGTCCCAAAGGGCGATGTCGTTGGCGCCGATCGCGACCGTGACGATGTCGGGCGTGAGTTTCACGAACTTGGGCAACTGGTCGCGCACGGCGAGCTCGACAGTCGCGCCCGACACGCTCAGGTTCACCACGCGCACCGTTCTGCCGGTGGACAGACGGATGTGGTCGGTCAGGATTCCGACGTAGCCGCGGGGCGGGGAACTCGCCCCGATGCCCTGCGCGGCGCTATCTCCGATGACGGCGTAGAGCAGCGCGCCCTTGTCCTTGGCTCGGGTGCGCCACCAGAGGGAGTGCACCGGCAGGGTCTCGTTGAGAATCGCTGAGCTCTCTGCGATGCGTCGCTGGAAGCCCCGGTAGTTGACGACGACGGCGGCACCAAGGCCGGCCGCGGTGGCCAGGGACCCGGCGGTCAGGACAAAGGAACGGAGCCTGTGGTTCGCGGTTATCACCGGGAGAGAATACCGCCCTGTGCTGGGTTGGCGCTGTTCCGGGGCGTTCGGGGCCGTTCGGGACCGTTCAGCGACGGATCTCCGCCGCAGCGATTGGCGCACGGCCCCTGATTTCAACTAAACTCTCCCTCGGTACCGTGTCCGAGCGGCCGAAGGTGCAACTCTCGAAAAGTTGTGTGGGGGAGACTCCACCGTGGGTTCAAATCCCACCGGTACCGCCACAGGGGTTGTTCTTAGAACTGGTTGATTCTGTTCCAAGAACTAGTCCCAAAACGAATGGTCTCCGAGATTTCGGAGGCCATTTGTCGTTTCCGGCGTGGGTAGCGCGTGGTTTCCCGCTCATGCGGACTGGTGGGCGCGGATTAAATGACAACGCACGGCCAGGGATGCCCGAGCGGCCGTTTTTCGGCGCTGCGGATTGTCCTGGTCGTGCGGTGGAGTGATGAGTGGCGGCGTCGGTGTGCGCGGTTAGGTTCGGAGCGGCGGGTCGAGTTCCTCGCCGGCCGGGGCACCGGGGAGCACCCTGAGTGGCCACTTCGCTTTGTAGTTGGATATGCCTTCGCGGTCACGGCGGCGCGTCTTCCGCAGGGGCCCCAAGTTCTGACCGGTCGTGTTGCTCTTGGACGTTCGGGTTTCGCGGTCAGTGAGGAAGGTAACGATTTTCCTGATGTTGGCTGACACCAGCAACATGGTCGCCATGATCTGGTGTGCGGCGAATCCGCGGATTCGACGGCGTGCTGGAGTGTCAGCTGCTTCGTGTCCGACGTCTTTCACATAGGCGTGGTAGCTCTCGTCGGTGTTGCGGCCGATGCGGTACGCGTCGCTCCATTCCTTCGACTGGTAGCGGAATAGTTGAGCGTCGCGGATGCCGTCTTCGGGTCCAAAGTCCACCGAGCTCTGCGTGCAGATTGAATCGGGGGCCTTTGGAACATTGCCCTCAAGGACGGCGATGCGGATTTTATCGGTCGCGTTGCGGTGGAGTTCGCGCAGGGGGCATTCCACTGTCGCGTTCGGACCGACGGCGGGGCACATCATCGGTGTGTGCCCCCGTGCGTCGGGTTTCTCCTTGGGGCGGAGCTCGAAGGCCGTTCGTTCTTCGAGCCGTTTGCGGTAGGTGTCGTCGTCTATCGTGTGGGCTTCTGCATCGACTGAGGCGTTGAGGAGGTCCATTGGGGTCCCGGCGCAGTAGTGGCGGCCTTCTACCTGTATGGCACCGGCTTTGCCTCCCTTGATTCCCAACCCGGTCTTCTTGTAGTCGGTGATGACGGCCCACCCCATTTCCTTCACGGGGATGTGCAGGGACTTGGCTGAGAGGGTCGCGAAGTAGAGGCGGTCGGCGACGACGGTTCCGGGGGTGTGACCACGGTCAGCAATGGACTGGAGGACCCGCACGGTTTCACTGGCGACGTGTTGAGTGCCCGGCAGACTCATTGAGAATCCGAGGGCAATGTTGGGGAATTCGGCCTGGTTGACGGGGCGGTTCGGTACTAGAACGGCGATGCTTCCAGCCCGACCCCACACGAAGTCCTTGTCTGGTTTGCTTCCCGGACCTGACTCCTCGCGTCTTTCCGCGTTGATCGGGTACCAGCCGGAGTCCTGTTCGAGGACGAGCTTGTCCGAGTAGTTCTTGCCGGTTTTTGGGTTGACCCTCAGCTCCAGGCCGGTTTCCTTGTCGACAGGGGAGCGCCCCCGCGGGCTGGCTGCGACCATGGGAGTCTGGTCAATTCCGATAGTGGTGTGCTGATTGATGAGCCTCCGCACATCGCGCGGTAGGAGCCGAAACGTCATTTCCAGGAGCGAGTCGGAAAACCAGTTGAGCCGTTCCCGTCCCTGCGCGACGACCTCCGGGTCGCGCAGCTCGACGATTCGGTCACGCTGAGATCGGTTGGTGAGTCTGTAGAGCGGGGTATCGGGGTAAGGGTCCATGAGAGCTTTCATGCGGTGGAATGCGTTCCACGCGGTGTTGTACCAGCGCCTCGCCTCCGTGCGTCCTCTCGCCGTCCCGGACAAGTTGGCGGGGAGACCAAGGAAGACACGCGCTTCCTTTGTTAGGCGACGATGCAGGACGGCTCCCATCTCCGTGGCCCAAAGGGGGGTGTGCTCGCGTGCGAGGAGGAGCAGGACGATGAGGATGACGCGGTCATCAATCTTCGGGGGGCGTCCGCCGGGATGCGTGCCTTGGCGGGCTTCCTGACGCCACGTGGCGAGTTGCTCCAGCATCTTGGAACCGTCGATCATCGTGGCGGCTCGGCGTACGTCATCGAGGTCAAACTTGGATGTCCGGCCCGAGGTGGTCCCAATGGCGTCGTCGAGGAGATGCTCGAACGCGGTGCTCTCCTGCACCTCGTCGTGCACCTCGAGGGCGCCGTCCGTGATGCCGCTCATCGAGTCGGCCCCGCTCCGGAGATGAGGTGGCGGACTTCGACCATGTCATATGGAGTCATGGCCCGCACGTAGGGCGCGAGCGAGGTTGGACTTGCCAGTCCGGCTAGCTCCAGCAGGATGTCTAGTCTGAGGCCGGCGTTGAGGTGCCGCACAATCCAGGTGGCGCGGAGCCTGGTCGCTGATGGCGTGGGTTCATCTGGGGCATCGATGCCGAACTGGTGGATCACGCGGGCCGGGTATTCGGGCAGACGGTAGCCGGCGAACAGCCACTCGCCGGGCTCGCGGCCATTGATGCCCGTAGCGAGGGCGCGGCGCCACTCGACGCGGAGCGGGACCGAGCGAGGGTGGTTGCCGCGCACGCTGACCAAAAGGTCGTCGCCGTCGGTGCTGACGTCGCTGACGCGTGCGAGGGCGATCTCTTCGGCACGCATGCCGGCTCCGGCGCCGAGCGCGAGGAGGACGTGTGCGTTCATTCGTCGCTCCTCGTTCGTGCGTCGCGCGGCAGAGCTTCGGAAGGTGATGAGATCCCGGTTGGCGTAGGGGCGCACCGAGGCTGGGTGATTCCGGGTCTGACGGTCGGGCGTGGCGGCGGTGAAGTGCGTGACGAGGCTGTTGAGACGTTGAGCGGTCTGCTGCTGGTAGGTCTCGGCACGGGCAGGCATGACATCGTGCACGAATCGGCGAATGAGCGCGGGCCGGAAGGCGGCTGCGGGATCCAGGTTCGCTGCCGCTGTCTGCCACAGCCAGTGGGCAAACTTCGCGGTCGCTGCAAGATAGTTCCGTGCAACACCACGAGTTTGGAGCCCGAGGCTCGTCACACTGTCGCGAACGAAGGATTCAATCGTCGTCCAGTGCACGGCCGGCATCACGGCCACGTAATTGTCGATGACGCGCTGCACCGCCGGCGGGCTGACGGCGTTCATGCTTGGCCACCGCAGGACGGCGTGAGGGGCGGAAAGCCGTCGAATGGTCGGATGACAGGGAAAGTGCTCTGGGGGATGCTCATATAGGTGGGACATGCGGAGGATCCGGGCCATTTCGCCGAAGCGTGCCCTATTAGGGCGCCCCATCCGGTAGTGTGGGCGACCGTGACCAATCCGCGTTTTCGGCCCCGAGCCTCCTGCGAACCGTCGACAAACTTCGGAACAGCGCGCCTCGTGAAGTGGGAGAGCCCCGACGGGATGACAGAGAGCGCGCTTGATCAGCTGGGCACGGCCAAAATCCAGCACGTGCATGCGCAGCAGGTCCGTGCCGCGCTCGCAGCGGATGGTGCGACCATCGCGTCCTATGCCAAGGACAACGGAACCGATATGACCCGGTTGGGTCGGATCCTTCGAGGGGACGTGATCATGAGGATTGAAGACATGGTCAATGCGGAACGCAACCTCAAACTGCGGGAACGACGCGCCGTCGCCGGTGAGGCCCCGAGTCAGCGCTGACGGATCAGCGCGGGGTGGCGACCGCATCTCGCAAAGCATTCCGAAAGTACGTGGCGTCGGGTTCCCGAACGAACCGGAGGAACCGGTCCAACGCTTCAGGCGACTGCAACCCGGCAGCGCGCATCAACGGCACCAGTGGTGTGCCGGCCGCCAGATGCTGCACGATCCAGGTCGAGTGCATTCGTCGCGCCTGCAACCGGATCTTGCCCTCCGCCCGCGAGACAAAGTCCGTGATCAGGTTCCGGTTGGCACCGGCGTGCTGTTCCCGGAACACCCACGTCTCGTCCCGACAGCCATCCGCCCGTTCGGCCAGGGCTCGTTCCCATTCACGCAGCACGGGAACCACCCGGGCGCGCTCGCCACGCACCGTGATGAGTACGCCGTCGTCGTCGGCTCTGATGTCTCCAATCGTGAGGTTGACGATCTCTCGTCCTGCCAGGCCGGCGCCGAGTCCGAGGGCGAGTAGCGCCTCCGCGTTCGACCTCCTTTCGGCAGTGGTCTGGGCGATTGCCCAACTCTTCAGTGTCACCACCTCCCGGGCGGTGTACGGCGCCGACGGATCCGATCCGCCCAGCGGTCGCAAAACCGGTGGTGCCTCCGCGTCGAGCAGCGCCTCCGAGATCCGGAGGAGCCGGGAGCGCAGGGTGTTTCGGCTTGCCTTGCTCCCGTATTGCGTCAGGCCGACGGCAATGAAGCGCTCGATCGTGCGAACGGCAAAGATCACGTCGCGTTCGAGAGGCATGGCGGCCGTCTGCCACGCCCACAAGGTCAGCGGGGTCGCCGCAGCGTACAGTTCCCTCTCGGAGTAGACCGTCCCCGGTGCAGCGTCAACGACAGCGGCGCGCACGAAATCCCCGATGTGGTTCCAATACCCCGCATCCATCCGGGGCAGATAGGTCGGCTCGTCGTGATTCACCGGGTATGCCCCTGTTTACGACGGGAGTACTGCACCGCGCCCGGTGCTCCGCAGGGGACTGACTGCCGCTTCTGGGCGGCGGTTTGAGACTCTCTGAACCCCGCGAGATCAGCCCGCGTGGGTCCAGCCTCAATCAGGCACGACACCGCCGGCTCCCGGCAGCTCATCACGGCTGATGGCTTCTATGGCGGCCACGAGCGAGGTCTGGGCCCAGAAAAAGTCAACGTCCTCGTCCCAGCCGTCGGTGTACATGGTCCATCGGCCACGAGCACCGACCCGGAGAGTGTCGATCGACCGTAGAGGACGGGTCCGGTCATTAATCGTCGGCGGTGCGCCGGCCCCACGTACCCGGGTCACGGTGCCCAGCTCGAGGTCAAAATAGTGGCGGCTATCCCGCGTTACGACGCGCCACGCGCCGCCCTCATCTCCGCGGAGTTCGCTCACGCGGATTGGTTCAACTGCCGGGTCGTCCATCGTCAGTCCTTTCTGGTTCGTGGGCGTCCGGCACGACGGGGGCGCCGTTCCGGTAGAGGAACTCCAGGCCGAGGGTGGCGGTATCCAGGATCGCCAGGTTCACCCGGTTCTTGCCGTTCATGTCGAGCACGACAACGCGGGTTAGGTAGGACGCTCCCGGCACGGTCAATACCTGGTCGTGGAAGTGGTGGTAGTGGCCTCCGAGAGTCAGCTGGGGGCGGGTTTGCAGGACGGCACGGCGAAACATCCCCCGACTTTCCGCTGCGTACCTGATGTCGCCCGTCGAGAAGCCCAGGTCCCTGGCGCGTCTGTCCAGATCGGGCTCGTCCATCAGCGGCGCTTCATGTCCGACTAGGACATCTGCGCGTTCGGTGCCCAGGCGCCGCAGGTCGCCTTCAGTGATCTGCTCCTCGGGCCACCAAGAAATGCCCTCCTTCCGGAGTTCGCGGTCGATGCTATTGGCGCCGCCGAGGGCGGCCAGGGTGGAGCGTCCGCCGATCTGGGCGCGGTACCCGCGGGGGAGGTGGGCGATGTTGGCCGTGATCCAACGCATGCCGTCGGGATCGACGGGATACTCCAGGAGCTTGGGGTGCCAGTCGTGATTGCCGTCCAGGAAGAACATGGTCATCTGATGCCGGCCCAGGGCGCGCGAGATCTTGTTGAGGTCGATCTGCCAGGTTCTTCCAGGCCACAGCACGCCCCAATCACCCAGTTGCACGATGACGTGCACGCTGCGGTCCGCGAAAGCCCGGAAAGCCTGCAGGGCGTGCCCGAGGTCCCCGTGGAGGTCTCCCATGATTCCGATCCGACGAACCGTGGACAGAGTCTGCACGGCGTACGGCGAATACGCTGAGCTGGGTGCCGGGCGGTGGGTCCGACAGAGCGGGGACAGGTCGTTGCGGGGGTCGCGATCCGGATGGGGCGCCTCGCCGGCGTTCATGGTTCAAACCGGATTTGCGGGATGACGCCGTAGTTGATGTAGCCGCCGACGAAGTGCACGGTTTCGATCTCGGCGGCGCTGAGCTCCCGCGCCGGCCGCACCGGCTCGATGGTCACAAGGGGGGAGCTGACGTACCGGCCAGTGGCCTGGCTGGCGGACACGACGGTCACGGGGCTGCCGATCTCGACCGGACCGATCCCGGCAAAGCTCAACCACTCCTGGTCGCCGGGAAGCTGGAGAGCCGCGGGGCCCGGGGTCCGCCGGTAGGCGCGCAGGTCGCCGTCGATGACGAGGACCGAGCCGTGTTCTGTGGTCAGCCGGGTGATGCCCGACGAGCCGGGCACCCCATCGGACGGCGCTTGTCTGCGGATCATGCTTCACCCCGGTCGCTGTCGAGATCGGGGGTTATGCGCTCGATCGCGGTCACCGGCGTGCTGCGTCGGGTGGTCGCGTCCACATCCGGAACGGCTAGGTCGATGAGCAGCTGCATGGAACGGCCGACCGAGCACTCGACAATCCTCAGCAAACGGACGGTGGAACCATCGCGGCGCAGAGTGTGGACCTGGTCGGGATCATCCGCCGCTGGAGTTCGGCTCATCTCGTGTCGGTCGAGGTCAAGCCAGTAGGTCGAGCCGGACTGGGTTCGGATCCTGAACTGCCCGGTGACCTGGTCCATCAGGGTGCTCATCGAGACCATGAGCCGGCCTCCGTGCAGCTGCGCAGCCGGACTGGGCCGGCAGGACCTGACCTGTAGGCGGCGGGCGTCGTCGCCACGGGCCAGCGCACCCAATCCGGACCCGCAACGCCCTGTGAAGCCAAACCTTGATCGGGCATTCGCGGACCTCCCGTGTCACTCGACTGCTCGAGTGAACGGTCGGTACAGGGACGCTAGCCGGGGATTCCTGTCATGCGGGTCCGTGCAGGAATACACCTTCCGGCACGCCGCGAGACTCGTCCCGCGCATGACCTCTCCGACACCGCACGCCGTGCGGGTCGGAAAGGGAAACCATGCCCAATCAGAGCCCCGTGGAACAGCTCCACGCCGAATACGCACGGCTGCACGACCAGCCTCCCTCTACCCTTACTGCGGATCAGAGACGATCGCTGACCTTCTACAACAGGGAAATGGAATCCCGCAGCGCCGGCAAGATCCCCGATACCGTCCCTCGAGACGTCGCCAACTGGATCCGCAACGTGTTCGCCCTGGAAGCCTTTGTTCGCTGTCAGGGCCGCATGCCCCGCGAAAACCGCCGCCTCCCAGAGGGCGCGATCTCCGCCGTGGAGAAACAGCGCGCTAACAGTGTCCGCGCGCAGCGCCGCGCATTCGCCGCCGGGCGCCTCTGCGCCTACCAAGTTCAGCGGCTGCTCTGCGTCCCCGGGTTCAGTTTCCATCCGCTGGAGAACGTCTGGCAGGCGACCTGCGCTGCGTATGCTGACTTCACCGCCGCACAGGGGGGCGCACCGAAACTTCGCAGCACAGACCCGTACGAACGGGCCCTCGCCGGGTGGGCCGCGAAAGCGCGATTGGCCTACCGATCCGGCACTCTGTCCGCAGACAGGGTCGAGACTCTGACGGGTCTGGACTTCTGGACCTGGGGCGCCCCGTCCAGCCGGGACTGAACCTGTGCCGGAATACAGTTCGGACTGCTCTCCACCGGCCGACGGTGGCCCGGTGCAGGATCAGACCATGACGAACAACTTTGACGGCGACGGGCGCGCCGCGAGCGGGTCACAGCACCGTTCGGACGAGACTCGCTCGGCCGGAGCGGCGGCGCCTTCGCCGCAGCTCGCTCGGGCCATTCGTGCAACTGCGGAGGCGTGGCGGCGGTTGGAGGAAGAGTTTGGTCTCCTGACGAGCGGTGAGGTTGCCGAGCTGCTGGGTGTCACCCGCGCTGGTCCAAGCTGGGTGGCTGCGCAACGGAAGGCTCGCAAGATCATTGGCGTGCGCCGGGGGAACACCTACGTCTACCCTGGCTTCCAATTCGACCACCAGACGGTCCTGCCCGTGATCGGACCCTTGCTCGAGCTGGCACACGCCAACGGGTGGTCGAGCGACGATCTGACCCTTTGGACGTTCGGCCCCACGACATCGTTCGTTCAGGAAGACCGGCCGGTCGACCATCTGCGGGAGACCGAGGCGGTCCTGGCCGCCGCGACGCTGACCATGGAAGCCTTGTGGTGACCAGCAGCGACCCGTCCCACCGGGCGGATGAGCCCACGGGTTCCGCGCCCGAGGCGACTGATGTCGAGAAAGCAAGGCTGGGGCGTCGCTCTTCGGCTGCGGAAACACGCACTCAAGCCACGTGGGAGTCGACGGTTGAACCCTTCTACGACGGCGCGAGCCTGATGCGCCTGCTCGCCATATCGACGGAGGAGTTGGATAGGGCGTCGAATGCCGGCGAGGTCCTGCGCACCCGAACAGCCGACGGCACCGACCTCTACCCGAGCTTTCAGCTCAACGCCTCAGCAGAGCTTTTGACAGGGCTGCGAGAGGTGTTGACCGTGTTAGACCCGGGGCTGGATGATCCGTGGGGCGATGCCCTGTGGCTCACCGCGGTCGTCCGGCGATTCGAGGGCCGTTCCGCCGCGAAGCTGATGCGAATGGGGGAACTCAGACCCGTCCAAACTGCGGCGCGACAGGATCGGGCGACGTGGGACCGTTAGCCGGACGGCCGTCCCGCCCGGCGTTTCGACCTATCCGAGGCCGAGGACTGATGTCGGACCAAGTGATCTGCGAGGAATGTTCGCCAGCGAGCGGTCTGGCAGCAATCAGAGCAGTTGGGAATATCGGCGCCCGGTCGTGGCAACGTGTTGAACGTTTCGATGAGCGCCGAGATCACGTTCTCACTCTTGGCACCGAGCGGGAGCGGCAAGGCGATCTTCAGCCTTTGGTTGCCGCTGGGCGTGCTTTGGTGTGCAGGATTCTGTATGTAAGTCCGATTGCTAGTCCGTAGCCACCGAAAAGGATCCCGTTCCTCAAAGCGTCGAATTTGGCAGTGGACAAGACGAGCCCGATCACTACCGTGAGGGCTGCAGCCACCGCCCAGTATTTGCCGTTTTCATGTGATCGCTCCAATAGATGGTCGCCGCTTGCGGCCGCTCCGCAATGCTCGGGAAGCCTGATTCAACGAGAATGCTCTAGACCGAATCGCTTACTCAGGAGGCGCGCTCAGTGACCTGCGAAGCACGCGCTCGGGGACCCCTCAGCCGGCTGGCTCCTCGGTGGGTCAAGGGGCACCAGACTCAATTGCCCTTGGAGATCTTGCGGCGGACGCCGACGCCGACGCGAGGTCCACCTTTCGCTCCTCCCACCGAGTGGCACGGTCTCCGCGTCCGACTTCTCGCGCTGCTGCAATGGCCAGGTCGACCAGTTCCTGTTCTGCGGCACAGTCACCCGTCAGTGTCCAGGTGTCACTGGATTGCACCCAAAGGAATCCCGTCATCGTGTTTGGCCGGCGCTGGCGCTGCCAATAGTTCTCGGCGAGGTCCAAGGCGTCCCCGGAGCGGTTGAGAGTTACGAGACAACAGCACTGGTTGTAGATGTTGATGGGCACTTCAACGTACCCATTGGCCGCTGCATCTTGCAGCCAATGAAGCGCTTTGCTTGCGCTGAGCGGGAAAGAGCAGAAGCCCAGGTTGTTGAGGGTGCGCGCGTCATTCAGATTGCGGCGCAGATGGAACTCAAACAGCGTCTTGGCTTCGAGATACTTGCCCTTTACGAGGTAATCCACTGCCGTTTCTTGGAGTTGCCAGAACAGCTGATCCTGCTCCACTTGCTCCGCAAGCTGTGGCGCGACGGCGCGGAGGGCGATCTCAGCGTTCAGCAGGGTTCCCTTCGGACCTTCGGTACTGAGAGCGGCCGCACTGAAGAGACCGACCTGGTGATCGTTCTGCCATCTATATTCCAGGTGGAGCGACTCCGTGCTCCACCTGCCCAAGGTTTCAGTGATGCTGCGTTGTAGGAGCCAGTGATAGGCGCTGATCGTCTCATTGGCATCGGGTGATAGAAGCGCCCACTGGGACCAGTCCGTGTCAGATGGTGGGGCGTACCTCAAGATGTCAGCTATGGGGGCGTTCGCCACCCACATGTCGAGCAAATGAGGCACGCGGTGGAGGCTGAGGCTCATCGCGTCAAGTTCGGCCTCGTCAAGTTCGCCCAAAGGGGCAGTCGGAGTAGGGACTTTAAGCACTTGGCGCCAGCGGGTTGTGTCAACGATACGGGTCAAATCGTCGTCGTCGGGAGAGAACATGGCGCGGTAGACGGCGCTGGCCGCGCGTGCCGACATTCCGTACCGAATGAGACTTTCGCCGTCGATCCCAAAGTTGCCCAGAAGGTTCTTGACCGAGGTGATGGTTTGAGTTCGGTGCCGTGAGTCTTGGGTGTTTTGTGGAACTCCACCAAGAGACGTGTCGAGTACCGCGATCAGCTCTCGCACACGGTCGTCGGGGATGTGTGGGGTATTTCTCTGACTAACCATTGCCACCCATCTGGACTCTGACTACTTTGTTGCATACGATAGTACCAACATGGGAAGAGGGAGCCAAATGGAAAGTGTCATTTTCCAGTCGAGCGATCTAGCGAAAAAGCGAACTAGGGTTCTCGAAGCTGCTCGCGCTGGGAGAGCGCTAGTGCGCGATGGTGACGGAAGCGGCCTCGTGATGTTGCCCGAGTCAGACTTGGCTGTCCTCGAAGGATTCGCTAGCTGGTCGCAGAGGCTGCAGCGGCTCAGCGTGCTGGTCGACGCGGAGCGCGTTGTGTCTGTTGCAGAGCTCGGTGATCTAGCTTGGTTGCGAGTCTTCGACAAGGACGACCAGCGTGCCTTCGCGGACGAGCTCCATGAGTCTCTTATCGCTGGACTCGCTGATCAGGATCTCTCATCCGTGGACGAAGTTGTTGCCGCATGGCGTGTGACTGCGCGTCAGCTTGAAGACCCGCTTCGCCGTTCCGTCCTTCTCGGCAGGCATGACCTGGCGGACTATGACGACGCGGAAGAACCAGTCGAGTGAAGGAGCGGGCGTACGCCCCGTTTGTTCCGGCTCGAAGTCCCGGGGGGAAGCCGGGCAAGAAGCCGTCCTACCGGATCGTCGTGCACCGGAAGTTCGCTAATCATTGGGCTGAACTAGTGGAACGGGTTGGGATTCAGCAGGCCCGGCAGTTCTGGGATCATGTGACCACTTCCCCAGGGCAGCCTTCTCCTATCGCTTCGATTAGCATCCTCCGTGGAAAAGCGGGTCGGCCAATGGATGACGGCTGGTCGCGTACGCACCATTATGAGGTAAGTGGGGCTGGACGAATCGACTATCAGTATCACAATGGTTACAAGGTGTCTGAGACGGCGGACGCGCACGCGATCGTGGCGATTATGACAATCAACTACAGCAGTCACTAGTTCGCTTGCAGTCGTGGATATGTGTCAACGGCCATGCCACACTGGGCGGATTGGCCATTGACAGGCTCTGACCAGCTCGAGCGCGAAACGGTGATCGGCGAGCTTGGTGTTGGCTCGCGGATACCGCGGCCACACCCGCTCACCTGGACTGCTTGCCCAAACAATGGCGCCAGCGCTTCAAGTGACTGATGCGGAAAATGCGGAACAGCCGTGCCCACATTTTGCCCACACTTGGTAGAAATCACCTTGATCCTGATGGTGCCTGCACGAGAGAGAACCGTTGAGATCTTGCGGAATTCGAACGATCGCCGAGCTGTGACGGGTGTTGAGTTAGAGCTCAAATCCCACCGGTACCGCCACTGGTAAGCCCCTGCATCCCTTTGTTTCACTGGGAAGCAGGGGGTTTCTTGCTTGGGGCAGGTCCCGCCCGGCATTCCGGCCTCTCCCGAGGCAGAGGGCTGGTCTCGCGACCAGGTGATCTGCGGGGAATGTCCGCCAGCTGGCGGCTGGCGGCAATCAGAGCAGTTGGGATTATCGGCGACCAGCCGTTACATCGTCTGAATCCTCACCAGCTCGTGAGCGGTCCAACGCTTCATGGAGCTGAACGATCTGGCGCGAGAGGGCTTTGATCTCTCCGCGCGTGGCTGACTGGGAATCCTCTTCCTGCTTTGCAACGCGCTCGACGAACCAGGATGCGAGGGTGGCGGTGACCACGCCCAGTAGCGCGATGCCTCCGAGCATCAGGCCGACGGCTATCAATCGGCCGATGTCGGTGACAGGTGAGAAGTCGCCGTATCCGACGGTGCTGATGGTGACGAACGCCCACCAGATGGCGTCGGGGAATGTGACGATGGTTGCGCCCGGCGCTGACCTTTCGCTGTCCAGTACCGCCAGCGCGCTCAGGAACACCAGAAGCGTGGCTGCGCCAGCGACGTAGACGATCACCCGGCTCCGGAAGGCCGCGCCGGCAGTTCGATGCAGCACGTTCAGGAGCGTCAGAAGTCGGAGAAGCCTCAGGGGACGAAGCATCGGCAAGACGACGATCAGTAGGTCGAGGATATGAGTGCGGAACCAGAACCACCGTGGCTGGGCAAGAACCAAGTTGATGATGTAGTCCGCGAGAAAGACTGCCCACGTCACCCAGATGACGGCCTCAGCGACGGTGGCGCGTGGCCCGCCGAGATCACCGATGACTTCGAACGAGTACGCGGCCAAGAAGACGATGGCTGCCAAAGTTAGGGGCCAGTCAGCGATCTTCTGCCAGCGTGCTTGTTTCATGAGCAAACCCTATTGGACCCGACGGGCTATGCCGGGCCAGCGATGCGATCAGTTGACATGCAGTCTGAGTCTCGCTCCGTGCCATCGTCGCTTCCGGAGCGACCACAGCGGACTTGAGCTGGTCCATTCTGGAGAGAAGGGCAGCGGTGCTTTGCTAACCAGTCGCCGGCCACTGGTGGACGGACCCCGTGCCCCGTGCCCCGTCAACGGGGGCTACACCGGTGCCGTTGAGATTGGCCATTTCCGCAGAAGATGCTCGACGACTGCAGGCGTCGCCGCCAGAACGTCGATGTTGGATCCATACTCGCCCGGCGACTGCCCGGCGAGCGAGATCGCCCTGAGCGGAGCACCGGACTCAATGAGCTTCGACAACCCAGTAGCCATCCCCTTATTGATGTAACCGGCCGGATGGTCATCGTCCGCCGAGCACACTGCGACCGCATTCTTGTCGTAAGCGTTGTCAGGCTCCCGCAACAGACGGACGGGTGCTCCTGGTTGAAACGCCCCATTCCGAACGGCTGCCTTGTGGTAGCCGACACCCCGCACCCTGGCCGTCCAGATCCCCATGCGGCGCAGTCGCCTGTTGCCGACGCTCACGAGGAGACCCGTCGATGGTTCCGTTAGCCACAGCCGTCCGTCGTGCATCTGGAGGAAAAGCGTGGGCAGTCCCTGTTCGGTCGTGACCAGGAGTTCGTCCCACTTCTCGCTGGGGAGGTAGATGCTGGCCTCGGCCTGGCTGCGGCTGACTGCCATCTGGGGAGGAAGATGTTCGAGGTTGTTCTTGACGTAGCTGGTTCCCGATCGGGTTCCGGCATTCGGCGCGGATGGCGGGTGCGTTTTCTCGTTTGGCGGCGGCGGAGACAGCAGGTTTGTGGCCCATTTCAGCACGAAGATGGCCAGTGCCACCACGGCCACCAGGACGAACAATAACTCCATCGAATACCCCCACGCCAAACCTCTCACAGAAACTTCGAGGTGGGCTATCCCCACTTCAGTGGAGGGAGAGCTTCGGCTCAAAGGCTATTCGGGCGAATGTCATATGGACTGTTATCAGCGTCCACGAAGCCGATCCTTCGCCCAGCTTGCTCTCTGGCCCCCTCGCCAGCGTGAGCGTGAGGGGACGGTTTCGGTGCTGCTACCCCAGCCGTCTCGCCGGCGCTCAGGAGGTCACCGCAGCGGTAAACCCGGTAGCGTCGCGACTATGGAACAAGAAGAGCTAGCAAACTGGATCCAATTGGCCGCTGTCTTGGCGGCGATTGCAGCCGTCGTGATCGCAGTGCTGGCCGCCTTAGCGGCATCCATCGTTGCCTTGGTTCTCGGCTCGCTTGATAGAAGAACAGCGCTGACGATATCGACCAGCGACCATGAATTCCAGCGACTCTTTCGTGAACAGGATCTGCTGCAGAGACTCCTCGATAACTACAATCGGGGTGGATCGACGGTGTCTGGCGAAGCGGGTCGCATGGGCAGTGAAGCGCTTACGCTGATCGGCACGATTGGTCCTGACCGCCTTCCCGAACTCTGGGCGAGCCACATAAGCTCGGACGACTCACTGCGGACCTTGCTGGTTGATCCAGAGATGCCCTCGTATAAGAAGGAGGCGATCAAGGTCCAGCTTGCGCTAAACGCGTCCCGCCGTGCCCTCGACGCGCACTTGGAGTCACCGTTGCGGGTGGGGCGGTGATAGCCAAGACGTCGCCACGGGATCCTCAAACCACTGTTGACTTGGGCACGACGAGCTCAGGGGGTCCATCGACGAAGCTATGAGAATGGGCGGGTCTTGCTGAGAACCCGGCCATCCGCTCCGCGAACTAGCCCTGGTGAATTCGAACGGTGTCCCGGATTGCGCCTGCATGAAGATAGATCTCATCGAGTGAATCGATGGGGTGGCGCGTCTCGACCTTGTCGCCGTCGAAAATCCCGATGTATTTCTGCTTCTTGCTGTTGAAGTGCAAGCGAGCGATCGGCTTCCGATTGTTGTCGTCAAGCAGAATTGCAAAGTACGACTTCGCGTCACGATGCATGACGCGCTGCGGCTTGACCTCACTGCAAGCGATGGCTTTCACGATCTGGTATCCCTCAAGCTCATCCAGGGTGGTCATGATTTCTGTATCGCGATCCAGGTCCTCCTGAGCCACCGGGATGCTGCTCAGTGTCTCGGCAGTCGCGTCCGAAGGCGAGAAGTTTGAACCACCGAGGGCTGTCTTCAGCCTCGCGTTCACCTGATCGTTCAGGTACTGCTTCGTGGCCTTGGTCACCAGCGAGGTGAACTGTTCGCGGACCTTTTGTGTGAAGGCTCCTTCGTAGACTCGGGTCGTGAAGAAGCGAATCCACTCGTCTTGGGGCTCCGTGAACTGGGCGGCGATGGTGCGTTTGATCTGGCCGATGTACTTCAGTTCTTCGGCGGAGCTGATGATGGAATCGAGATCGAATACGTCCTTGGTGAGTTTCCGAAGCTCGGGGATGAGGGTCTCATCAATGTCCAGCAGGTTGAGAACAAGGAACGGTTTCTCGTCCATGCGATTGGGGGCGTCGAGGTCGGTGTAGAACTGGTACGTTTCGCCATTGGTCAGAACGGCGATGCGGGCATTGGTCACCGCGAAGTAGCGGAAAAGCTGGGACGCATGTTCGATCTTGAGTGGCTCGGATGACTTCTTGCACTCGATGAGAATCTGCACCTCGCCGTCACGCATGATGGCGTAGTCAACCTTCTCGCCGCGCTTCACGCCGACATCTGCGGTGAACTCAGGAACGACCTCAAGCGGGTTGAAAACGTCGTAGCCCAGGATTGTTGAGATGAACGGCATGATGAATGCGTTCTTCGTCGCTTCCTCGGTTTGAATCGCACCGCGCTGATTGCGCACTTTCAGTGCCAACGCCGCCAATAGCTCCGCAAAATCCATGGTTCCCCCAAAATCAAGTTCTGTTACAGACGTTAGCGCCGGCAGGGGACATTGCTCCGCCAATCCTGCATGCGGCGCGGCGAAGGATCCGCAGCACTTGCTGCTGCCAGCGCCCAGCCTGACAGGCTGTGCGGCGCCGTCGCCACAGCGTCGGGCGAATGGCTCTACACCCGCTCCCAGCCCGGATTACTGATGAGCGCAGCTGACCCCCTGTGCTCCCAGGTACTCGGCTGGAACGGCACCCGGTCCGACGACGCGCAGTACGGCCTCCGCCGGAGCAAGCCCACCGCGATAAGCCGCTGAGCACGCCGCCTCGTGCCTTGAGCGCCTTGGGAGCGCCGGCACGCCGACTAACACCGATCAGATAACGGCCGCTGAGTTACGCGAGGACCTTTGAGCCCTTTGATCGGTTGCACCGCCAGCAGAGCGTCTGGAGGTTGTCGGGTGTACTGAGACCGCCTTTGGACACCGGCATGATGTGGTCGACCTCGAGCAAGAGGTGCGGCTCGGCGGCCACCGAGACGCCGCACTGCAAGCAGGCGTAGCGGTCGCGCTGCTTGATCTCGCCTCGGAGTCGCACCGTCATCAGCGCGCGCTGTCCAGCGGCCGATTTCGTCCAGCGGATCTTCTGGACGAGCGTCGCGGACAGTGCATCAAGGGTAGGAGTGTCAAATTCGATGGTCGACGACTGACCGCTGTTGCCTCCCGCGGAGGTGTACTGGAACTTGTATACCGGGTACGGCACCGCGATGGGCGACAGGTGGACACCGATCTGGTTCCAGAACTCGTCGGCGTAGCGCTTGAGGATGAACTTCGGAGGATTGATTCTCGCGGTGATCTCTGCCTCGCGGCCCTTGACGTTGGAGACCGCCTCCTCCAGCCGCGAGATGTCCTCGGCGACACGCTGAACGTCAGCCAGGGTCTCCTGGTCGGCCTTGATGGAGAAGTACTTCATGACGTACTTGATCGGCTCGACGCTGGCATTGCGGATGACTTGGAGGGATGCGTTGTGCACTTGCGGCGCGTAGTCGGAGACGTTGCGGTCGCGCCGATTGTTCCACGCCGAGTTGTTCTCGAACGTCGCCAGGTGCGCATACTGGCCCGCGGAGGACGCTCCCAGCTCGAATGAGCACTGTGAGCGGATCTCGGCCACGTAGTTCACGACCTCGTTGTGCTCGGCGACGACGACCGCGATCTGGGATCGTAGCGTTTGGAACTGCTCGGAATTGAAATAGCGATCCTTGCGAATCTTCCAGATGATCGGGCTGGCGATCAGAATCAGTGCGAGCGCGGCGAAGGCGACAACGCCGCTTCCGGTGGTTCCGCCAAGGACGAGGGGTGCCGCAATGAGCAGCATGATGTAGAGCGGTTTGGGCATGATGCCATCTTTCCGTGATGTGACGTCGACAAGCTCATTCTGGCGGGCACTTCTGACAAAAATGTCTCTTATCCAGCAAAAACGGGACAACACCTGATTCAGGAGCCTGCGAGATATTGGAATAACCCGCCACAGAAAACCCCCTTGCGTCCCAGCGTCTCACTGGGATCAAGGGGTTTTTTCTTGTCCTGTCGCGCGCCCGTGAGTCGGCCAACTGGTGGCTCGTCCGGCGAGATCTTGGGATGGCATGGCAAGCTTCCGGTATGAAGAATGAACTCACCGCCGGTGAGGCGTCGGGACTCGTCGGCAAATCGGCCAAACATTTCCGGGCCACACTCCGACAGGAAAAGGCCTCCGGAAACCTCGACCCGGAGGGGGCCTGGCAGAATCCGCCTAAGCCGAACGGCATCTGGACGATCCGCCGCGGCTACCTGATTGCCTTCGCCGCTGAGCAGGGCTGGACAGTCGGGGAAAGCTAGGTTCGATCTTCAGGAGCACTTGCGCTCACAGGAATGTGGTCAGCGCAGTGGACATACGGGACGCTATCGGCGAGAAGGCGGGTCCGACTATGTCGCGGGCTGTTCGAACCCTGGGGAGTCTTCCTGTACCTCGGCCGCGTCCTCCTCATTCTCTTGAGTCGCGACGGTCAGCAAGACGCTCATCGCGAAGGCGCCCAGTGCCGCACCGAACAGTATCCAAAGGAGGGTGGCTGCGGACCCTTCGAAGCCCTCTACCTGCACGCCGACGACAGCGTAGCCGAGGCCCAGGAGGCAGGCAGTAATGGTGCCGACGACGGCCCGCCGATACCAGATTCGACGCCTCAACTCCAGGTGAATGCCGCGACGGTCGGCCACAATCGCAATCAGGATCAGAGGGAAGACGCCGGCGAGTACCGCGCAAGTTGCTGCGTTCATGCCTCAGAGCCTACCGACGCGCGGGTGCGCGAGATCCCGGAAGTCACCACACCGCCGATGCTGTCGAAGGTTCCTCGCGGGATGGTGTGAACTGAGCACATGAGATTCACTGCGGATGTCGATGTTCCAGAGGAACTTGTCTCCGCATCGCTCGACGGCTCCCTAGTGCTGTTCGTGGGGGCAGGTGTCTCAAAGAACGCCCCTTCTAACCTCCCACTGTTCACCGGGCTCGCTTCTCAAGTCGCGGAGCTGCATGGGGAGACCTTCAACGAAGAAGAAATGCCAGCGGATGCCTATCTGGGCAGGCTCATCGATCGCGAGCCGATTGCTCGAGAGCAGGCGAGGGGCATTCTCGGATCGCCCGCGTCGCTCCATAACAAAACTCATACCGCGATCGCCCGACTCGTCAGCAACGCAGCGAAGACAAGGCTGGTCACCACCAATTTTGACGAGCATCTGACGCATGCCGCCATCGAGGCAGGCATCGACCTTGGAGATCGATTCAACGGCCCGGCCGTTCCGCTCGCCCGCGAATTCTCCGGAATCGTGCACCTCCACGGGACAGTTCTGCGCCCCGCGAATGAGCTGGTGCTCACTGATGGTGACTTTGGGCGCGCTTACCTGACTGACGGATGGGCGCGAAGGTTCGTCCAGGAACTGTTCCTAAATCGCGTGGTGTTATTCATCGGATACTCGCATGACGACACGGTGATGAAGTACCTCGCTCGCGGTCTGCCCCCGACGACCGGTCGCTATGTTCTGACCGACATCGGAGCGCACCCGAAGTGGACGGATCTTCATGTCACGCCGGTTCAGTATCCAGCGGACAATGACCACGAGGCTCTGACGCAGGCCCTGGACGCTTGGTCGGATCGGCTGGCGATGGGACATCTCGATCACCGTTCGCGTGTGAAGACCATCGTCGGTGGCGGTCCCCCGAAGACGCCGGTCGATGAGGACTACCTGCGTAGTGCGATCAACACGCCCGTGGGCGTGCGCGCGTTTGCTGACGAAGCCACTGGTCGCGACTGGCTCTCCTGGGCTGAACAGCAGCCGGCGTTCGTCGCCCTGTTTTCCGCTAACGGTCTCGCTTCAGACTCGTCTCAGGAGTTAGCACAATGGTTCGCTCGAAACTACCTTCGTGACGAATCGTCTGTTCAGCTGGCGTTTGGGACGATTGCCCGCTTGGGGCCAGTTGCTAGCCACGCGCTTATGCAAGCACTGTCGTTTGGCGCCTACCACCTCCGTCAATTCAGTCCAGCTCTGTCCGTCCGAGTCTCGACGATAATCTCGGCGTCGTTACAGACGGACGACGTCGCGCCCGGGCACAGCTGGACGATCATCCACAGGATGCCGCTGGACAGCGCATCCGTAATGCCGTTCCTGCGTCGAGCTGTCCTCCCTCGGCTCGTGCTTGCCGAAGCCCGTTCATGGCTCGCGTCGCCGAACCCCGACGAGTCACCTACCATTGCCGCCAAGATCGTCTGGTCAAGCTCCGAACCGGATGTCAAGGTGATGTTGGAGGCTGCGCACACCGACTTCGAAGCGGTGGCAGTGAATGTGCTCCACGCGTTTGAACAAGCGCTGCGCGACGGGTACGAACTTCTGAAAAGCTTCAAACCTGACTCCACTTGGGACAGCTGGTCCTTCAGCCGATCAGCAATTGAGCCTGATGCGCAGAACAGCATGCGCAATTTCGAGAACACGTTGATTGATGGTTTGCGCGACGCAAGTGTGCTGCTCGGCGCCTCCGACAGCTCCCACTTGACTCGTTGGCTGAAAGATCCCCTCCCGATCTTCCGGCGCCTGGCCGTTCATGCGCTGACAGAAGACGCGCAATTGGACAGCAACGACAAAGTCGACCTCCTACTGTCCGCCGTCTCTGTGTACGACCACCAGACCAAACACGAGATCTTCAGATTTCTCGCCAAGATAGTTCCGCACCTGGACATCGAACGCCGCGAGAAACTCCTGAATCGACTCCTCGAAGGCCCGCCGCCGTTCGACTTCACAGATGGCGAGAGGTTCCACCGACAAGGCATCTTCGACATCCTCGAATGGTTGACGCGTCACGTCGCTGACTGGCCGGAGCTCCTGGCGGCTGTCGATGCGATTCTCCTTCAAGAGCCAGGCATGAGCGCCCACCCGCACCCGGATTTTGACCACTTTATGACCTCAGGTGTTTGGGGCGGCACCCTCCCGTTCGAAGTGGACGAGTTCGTTGAACTTATAGGCTCTTCGGGCGCAGAGGCGGCGATGAGCGCGTTGCTCAATCGCGACTATAGCGAGCGGGACTTCGACCAACCAAGCTGGGACGATGCCCTGTCGCTAGTCCGCCAGGTAGTCGAAAAGAATCCGGATCTTGGCGCGGACCTAATTGCGGCGCCCTCCGGCGACCACCAGACTGACATTGCCGCCGCTGTCGTGCGAGGGTGGGCGACCGGCACACTCAGCGACTCCGAGCTCGAAACAGCTACCAGTAGGGTCGAACTCCTCAGCGGCAACAGCGACCTCGCCCTGGCTATCGCCGAGTTCGCGTTGGGGGCAGTGGATCACAAAATCGACTCGCGGCCCGCGCACGAACTCATACGACTCGACCAAATCTGCCGACAACTCTGGGAACAGAATGTTGAAGCGTTCGACCACCCAGATACCGACGACTGGATGTCTGTAGGCCTGAACACCTGGCCAGGATTCATCGCGCAGTACTGGGTCAACCGGATACGACTACGGTGGCGTGCGTCGCGGGACGATTGGGATGGGCTCTCCGATGATGAGCGCGCGGCCCTGTCAGACATGCTCGGGACAGCGACTGCGGCAGGCCATGGCCCCCTCGCAATCATCGCCAGCGAGGTCTTCTTCCTCTACGCAGCGGATCCGGCGTACGCGAAACAGGAAGTCTTTCCTCGTTTCGACAGCGTGAACGCTGCGCATGCGGATCAGGCCTGGACGAGCTTTCTCTATCGCGCTCGGCTCGACGACCGGATGCTCGACGACGGATTCTGGGAGCTGCTGCTCAAAGCCAGCACCCTAGCTCCCGGCGCCATCGACAGCCGAGTGCAAGGCCAATACTGGCAACTGCTCGCATCGATTGCTACGCAGTCTTCGGCCAGCTCTGTCGACCGGCCAGGGCTAATCGACTTCCTAGCAGCCGGAGAAGTAGCTGACCTTGCAAGCTTCTTTGATGCTCTCGCCTATGCCCTCTCCGAGCTGGACTCGGCTGAAGCGATGCGGGTGTGGGAAACCTGGCTACGTGAGATCGTTCGGCTGCGATCAGAGCTCCTTCCAGGATCACTCTCCAGCTTCGAAAAGGCAGCATGGGGGGATCTGGCCCTCAGATGCGGTCCTGCCGTCGTGGATGCCCTGACCCTAACCGAGGCCATTCCTGGCCCGCTCGGCGCGAAGACCACATTCGACGACCTGTCCGAGGAGCTCAGCCGAGCAAACGCCAACCTAATTGCGCATGCCGTCCGGCAGCGAACTCTGCTGACGCCAAATCCAGACTTCCATGTTGCCTACGAACTCGAAGAGCTGGTGGGCAAATTGCAGAATGCGGGGGCGGACCCGGCAGAGATGCGGGAGCTCGTGGAGGCTGCAATCGGAATCGGAATTCACCGCGCAAGCCAGTGGCTCGGCCTCTAGGCTTCCTGCCATTTGGGTGCCGATGTGGGACGTCCGGACTCCGGGGACGCGAGGTGCCCAGAGGATTATTTGGCAGAGTGCAGAGGATGTTCGCGAAGGAGCCGAAAAACAGCCCAGTGATTCAGCGGCCTGTGAGTTATAGGAACAACCCGCCACAGAAATCCCCCTGCATCCCTTTGTTTCACTGGGAAGCGGGGGGTTTTTTCTTGCCGGGATTGACCCAGCGGTAACGCCGCAGTAACGGAACACCTTGTGAGCGGGTGTGAGCAAGTGCGAGTTGAGGCGACACGCCCTCGCTCTTGTGAAGGGGACGAATCAACGCCCAATCTTCCACTGTGATCACCCATCCAATCGTGGTCGAGTGGACTAGTTTTCAACCGTCGATTCTGGCTGGGTATTCAACCGTCGCTGACAACAGGCGACCGGTGCGGCCCTTCCTTGGAGCCAGACGTATGAAACCTTTTCAACGCTCGGCGCATATGGGCGAGGCAATTTCAGTGCGCAGATGCATGACGGCGACACAATCACCTGTCAGATGCTTGTGGATGGCAAGGTCGTAATGGAGCTCGCATCAACTGGGGCGTACGCAATCGTCACTTGCGGGTGAAGTGCTCGCCCTCATCCACCACCCCTTTGGAGGTTGATGCGATGGCCCGTCCATACGAATACCGCTGCTTTCATCTCTGATTTGGGGGGATCTCGGTCGCTAACCCGAGAGATCACCGTCTTTTTGCCAGGCGCGAAAGCCAGTCCTGCCCCCACCGTATGGCGCATTCCCGATGACAACGTTTGGCCCGTCAACAGTTCGCTAGGCTCGACTCCATGCTGCTCGATGACGACACGATTACGCCCACCGCTCTCGCCGGCGAGCTCGGAGTGGATCCGCGTCAGGTGCGTGGGTGGCTTCGCGCGAATCAAATCCGCCCAGAGGTAGAACGGTGGCAGCCTTGGAGCCTCACCGACGATCAGGCTGACCTCGTTCGCCAGCACTTCGGAAGCGCAGGGGCCGCCGAGGCAGAATCGCGGCCGGCCTTCATCGGGGAGAGCTGGACCGTCGGACAGCTGCTTGGCACCTACGCTTCAATCCTCGAAGAACTCCGCAAGCGTGGACTTGTCCGGACCAACAACGCTCCCGTCGGCGATCTGGCGGAGTACGCGGCGTCAATTGTCTACGGAGGCACGCTGGCACCGAATTCTGAGAAGGCCTACGACCTCATCGCATTAGACGGCCGACGTGTCCAGGTCAAGGTTCGGAACATCCGACCTGAGACGAGCCCGTCGGCTGTCTTCTCAGTGATCCGCTCATTCGGATTCGACGCGTGCATTTTCGTGCTCATCGACACCCTGAATGATCGGGTGCAGGGCGCCTTTGAGTGGACGGCTGCTGAGGTTAAGGAATTCGGAGTCCACCGCGAGCACACCAATGGGATTGCGATCCGTGTCGGCCAGGCAGGACGGCACGGCATTGATCTCACAGATCAGGTTGACGAAGCATGGCGGGAGATGCTGGCATCGGTGTGAGCCGCGTCATTGGCCTCAGCTGAGACGGAGAATGGTGTCCACGGGACGAAAATGGAAATGGCGCGTCATTCGCGACGCGGAAGACACCGCGTCCGGTTCCGCTCCCTCCAAAAGACCAACCCCCGGTGCGCGCGTAGTGGGGCCGTCATGGACGACGACCTGGGTGCGCCGAACTGCAAACGCTGCTTGGTGCCTATGGTGATCGAGGGCACAGATGAAGGCCCCTACTGGTGCTGCCCAGAATGCCGCATCGTTCGGCTCGCTTGAGGTCCTTCTCCGTGATGGTGCTCGCCCGGAGAAGATCAGGGTCAAGGAGCATGCCCTTTCGATGCTTGATCGCAGCTCCGTTGCGATCGCCAAGACCGTGGCGCCGTACGCGGTGTCCCGGAAAGCCAACAATGTCCGCACCTTGGACCGCGAGGATCCTGAACTTATCCGGCCGGCGAACGGAAGGGAGTAGCGACTGCAGTGTCGGCGATTCGAATTCGCTCGGCTGAAGGCCTTCAGTACGCGGTCGCGCTGGGGGCTGCTGCAGGGACTCGTTGATCATCTCAGTCCAAGCCCTATGCAGCGCCTGCCCCGGAGTGTCCGAGTTTCTTGGAAATCTCAGCTGCCGCCTGTTTCATCACGGGTTGGAGAGCGCGCATTCGTTCCATGGGCATGTACGGGGTTATGGCTGAAATGCTGATCGCCGCGACGACGGCTCCGCTTCCATTGCGCACGGGGGCTGCCACACACCGGATGCCGGGTTCATTCTCCTCAAGGTCCAAGGTGGTTCCGACCGTGGCATACTCTGCCATCCGTTCCAAGAAGAGTGCCTTGATCTCGGGCAGTGTGTCGGGGGCGTGATGTTCTTTGTCGAAGACGCTGCTCCATCGGCCGGGTTCGTCGAGGAGAAGCGCTTTTCCGATTCCGGTCTGGCTCAGCGGCATTCGATACCCGATACGCGAACGCATTTCAGCGCCGCGGGAGCCCGATATCTTGTCGACGTAGAGCACCTGCCCCTCTTCCTCGACGGCAAGGTGCACGGTGTCGAGGTATTTCTGGGACAGCAACTCTAGGTACGGTCGTGCGACAGTCGACGCCGGACTTTGATACAAGGCCTGGAAGCCGAGTTCTATCAGCGTGGGCCCGAGGCAGTAGTCGGCGCCGAGTGCGCTGCGGACGTAACCGAACTGTTGCAGCAGCTGAATGAGGCGGTGCGCCGTACTGCGACCCAGGCCGGTGGCCTCGCAGACTGACCGGAGATCCGTCGCGCCATCGCTGATGGCACGAATAATCTCCAACCCTCGTGCGAGCGTCTGTGTTCCGGCTGGTGGGGTCCGCAGACCCGAACGATCCGTTGGTTCCTGTGTGCTCATGCGAACGCCTCCGCTTAGTGAATTTTCAGTATATCCCGATATGTGGAACACCATTTGATATATAGGGATAGCTCGGTCAGTCTGATGTGCGAGAGCGGAAGCACAATCGCCGCGAACCGAATCTGAGGGAACACGAATCAATGACGAGTCAAGGCCGCGCACGAATGATTGGGCTGGACTGGGGTACGACCTCGTGCCGGGCGTTCCTTCTGGGTGACGACGGCGAAGTACTGGCCGAACGCCGCCAACAGTCTGGCGTGAAGGCGCTAACAGCATCCGCCGTGTCCGCAGGGACGCCGCGAACCGAAGCTTTTGAGAGAGCTTATGAGCAGCTGTGCGGGGAGTGGCTCGAGACCTTGCCGAAACTCCCGGTCGTTGCCTGCGGAATGGTTGGCAGTAACCAGGGTTGGGTTGAAACTCCCTACCGTTCGTTACCGGTTGATCTCGTCGACAACGGTTTTGTGATGACGACGGTTCCGGCACGGGATGGATCGGTGGTCCACATCATCCCCGGCCTGATCGCTGACCAGGGTGTGCCTGACGTAATTCGCGGCGAAGAGACGCAAGTTCTAGGTGCGCTGGGTGAGAGCTCGTGGACCTCTGATAACTCCAACATAGATCGGATCGTCCTTCTGCCGGGAACGCATTCGAAATGGGTGCGCGTTGCCGGAACAACGGTCAGGGCATTCAAGACCTTTATGACGGGTGAGTTTTTTGCCCTGCTGACGACTGAGAGCACACTGTCCCAACTTGCGTCGCCCTCCGGGAATGCCAACTGGGAAGCGTTTGGCAAGGGCTTGGATGTTGCCGCTTCGGCGTCAGTTGGCGGGGGAATTCTGGGCACCGCGTTTTCCGCCCGTACCCTCGCCATGACCGGGGGGATCGCCGCCGACGAAGTCGAGGATTACCTCTCGGGTCTGTTGATCGGCGACGAGGTGGCCTCGGCCTCGACGTTATGGCGGGAAGTCGACGTCGATGAGGTTCTCATTTGCGGTGAGGCGGATCTCAGCGAACGTTACAGGCGCGCGCTGGTCAAGTTTGATCTGCCCACGCCGCGTGGGATCAGCGATTCGGCCGCCACCGGCATGTGGCGCCTTGCGGTCGCAGCCGGATTGGTCGGGCAGCTTGATCCATCCCATCCCACTCCGCAGGCTTCCCCTGTCTCCGCCAGGCAACAGCATCGCTCCGCATCAACCACCTATCGAGAGCCAGGAAATTGACAGAATCATCCAGCGCACTGCCACGCACCTTCATCGGCCTGATCGCCATCCTCCGCGGGCTTACCGTCTCAGACGCCGTCCCCGTCGGCGAGTGTCTTTACGAGTCCGGCTTCAGAACGCTGGAAGTTCCGCTCAACTCCCCCGACCCGCTTCTAACCATCAGTGCCCTTAAAGAGGCGCTGCCCGCGAACTGCATGGTCGGGGCAGGCACGGTCCTCACCGTCAAGCAGGTGCGGCAGTGTCACGAAGCCGGCGCACAGATCATCGTGTCTCCCAACACGGATGTCGCTGTCATCGCCGAAACGATTCGCCTGGGAATGCTGAGTTTCCCGGGCGCCGCCACACCGAGTGACGCGTTCGCTGCGATCGGCGCCGGCGCCACAAGCGTCAAAATCTTCCCCGCAGACCAAGTGGGGATCAACGGGCTCAAGGCCTGGACTGCAGTCGTACCCAAAGAAATCGGTCTCATCCCGGTAGGTGGCGTCGATGCCGCCAACATCGGGGAATGGATGGCCGCCGGAGCAACCGGCTTTGGGATCGGCTCGTCACTGTACAAACCAGGCATCGCTGTCGAAGAACTTCGCCAGCGCGCTATCGCCATGATTGCAGCCTGGGCATCGTCGCTCGACTCGACAAGGAAGTCAGAATGAAGATCACCAAACTCACCACCTACTCGGTTCCGCCGCGTTGGCTCTTTTTGAAGATTGAGACAGACGAAGGAATCGTCGGGTGGGGCGAACCCGTCCTGGAGGGTCGAGCGGCCACCGTCGCAGCCGCTGTGGAAGAGCTTTCCGACTATGTCATCGGCAAGGATCCGCGCAACATTGAGGACATCTGGACCGTGCTGTACCGCGCCGGCTTCTACCGTGGTGGCGGCATCCACATGAGCGCCCTCGCCGGCATCGATCAGGCCCTGTGGGACATCAAGGGCAAGGCACTCGGCATTCCCGTGCACGAAATGCTCGGCGGCAAGGTCCGGGACAAGATCCGCGTGTACTCCTGGATTGGCGGAGACCGACCCTCCGACACGGCCGCCGCCGCAAGGGATGCAGTCGGACGTGGCTTCACTGCTGTGAAAATGAACGGCACGGAGGAATTGCAGTTCATCGATACCTGGGACAAGGTCGAGAAATGCATCGCTAACGTGACAGCGGTTCGGGAAGCCGTCGGAACCAATGTCGGTATCGGCGTGGACTTTCACGGTCGCGTTCACAAGCCAATGGCGAAGGTGCTCATCAAAGAGCTAGAGCCGTTCAAGCTGATGTTCATCGAGGAGCCGGTTCTGAGCGAGAACGTGAGCAGCCTTCTAGACGTCATGCGGAATACTCCCACGCCCATTGCCCTCGGCGAACGCCTGTTCTCTCGCTGGGACTTCAAGGACATCATTTCCAGCGGCGCGGTGGATATCATCCAACCCGATCCCTCCCACTGTGGCGGCATCACGGAAACCCGCAAGGTTGCAGCCATGGCCGAGGCCTACGACGTCGCCGTCGCACTGCATTGTCCGCTCGGGCCGATCGCCCTCGCTGCCTGCTTGCAGTTGGACGCGAACCTCTATAACGCATTCATCCAGGAGCAGAGCCTGGGTATTCACTACAACAAGTCCAATGACCTTCTTGACTACGTCGTAGACCCCTCCGTGTTCGCCTACAACGACGGAATGGTGTCGATTCCCGACGGGCCTGGCCTCGGAATCGAAGTGAATGAGGACTACGTGATCGAACGCGCCAAAGAAGGTGCGCGCTGGCGCAACCCGGTGTGGCGTCACGCCGACGGCTCCTTCGCGGAGTGGTAAACCGATGACAAACACAGTGAAATCCCGGCCCGATACGACGACGGCCTTGGCAGGCTCGACGAAGGCCCGATACGCAATCGCGCTGATGCTTTTCGTCACTGTGGTGATCAACTATATGGACCGGGCCAACCTTTCCGTTGCAGCACCGCTGATATCCGAACAGTTCGGTCTCGACACCGCCCAGCAAGGCCTCCTGCTTTCCGCCTTCGGCTGGACGTATGCCGCGCTTCAGCTGCCAGGCGGGTGGCTCGTTGACCGAGTGCACCCACGCCTGCTGTACCCGGCGTGCCTAGTTCTGTGGTCACTGGCAACGATTTTCATGGGAATCGTCGGAAGCTTCGCGGCGCTCATCGTTCTGCGGATGGCCGTCGGAGTTTTCGAGGCTCCCGCCTACCCGATCAACAACAAGGTGGCCACGCGCTGGTTCCCTGAGAAGGAACGCGCGACGGCGATCGGGTTCTACACTTCCGGCCAGTTCATCGGCTTGGCGCTGCTGACCCCTGTGCTGACGTGGCTGCAGTACGTGCTCAGTTGGCACTGGGTCTTCGTGCTCACCGGAGCGGTCGGTTTGGTGTGGGGTCTCGTCTGGTACGTGGCCTACCGGGACCCGAAGGACTCCAAGGCAGACGCCGCCGAGGTTGACTACATCCGCGAGGGTGGTGGGCTAGTTGACTTGGCGCCAGCACCGAAGACGGGCCGGAAAAAGATCTCCTGGACCGACATGCTCATCGTCCTGCGCCGCCGCAAGCTCTGGGGTATCTACCTCGGCCAATTCTGCCTGACCTCCACGCTGTGGTTCTTCCTGACCTGGTTCCCGAGTTACCTGGTGAACTATCGCCAAATGGACTACATCAAGAGTGGGTTTCTGGTCTCGCTCCCATTCCTCGCCGCACTCGTCGGTGTCCTCATCGGCGGGGTGCTGTCGGACAATCTGGTCAAGCGCGGTTTCAGTCTCGGAGCGGCCCGGAAGTTTCCCATCATCACCGGACTACTCCTATCGATGATGATGATCGGGGCCAACTTCACGGACGACACCACATTGGTGATCGCGTTCATGTGCCTCGCGTTCTTCGGGAATGGGCTCGCATCAATAACGTGGTCGCTGGTCTCAGCCATGGCTCCTGCACGACTGATGGGCCTGACCGGGGGCATGTTCAACTTCATCGGCAACCTTTCGTCAATAGCGACGCCGATCGTGATCGGGCTGTTGGTCTCAAAGACGGACTTTGCCCCTGCATTCGTCTACATGACCGTCATCACTGCCATCGGTATCTGCTCGTACGTCTTCCTGGTGGGAAAGGTGGAGCGCATCACCGAGTAAGAACTTGGTAAGCGGCGGAGGCTGCCCCCGGTGAATGACGCCGCGGGTAGCCTCTTCCCATGTAGCTGATCCTGACTAAATGACAGTGCCCGAAAGTGAGTTGACCGAAGGGGCTTCCACCCAGTCCTCCCCGTCCAGATTCAGCCGCCGGTGCGCTGATGTCTCGCACTGGTCGAGGGGTCCTCGGCCGGCGGCGGCGACGCTATTGTTTGTCGCTGGCCTGGGTCCGCGGTTCTGATCCGGTTCCTACGCCGTTCCTGAGTGCCCGAGCAGCATCCTGTCGGTATCGGCGATGGTGGTGCCGCATCGCTGTTAGGAAGTCATAGTGTCTTGCCGGAGAAAGCGTTCGGGTCGAGACCGACGATTCGACGCGCATGGTCTTGGAGTGCTTCGTCACTCACGGTGTGTCCAGCATCTGCGAATCGTTCACGCAGCGCTTCAAGGACTTGCGGTTCGCTGTGGCCGGCGAGGTCAGCTTCCACTTGCGCGAGAATCCCCGCCACCTTGTCCTCGTCCGATTGAGAATGCTGGTCTTGGATCGGTTCATTCTGTGTGCCATCACCATTCATGCTGGTCCTCCGACTTCAGGGGTTCTGTTGGGAAGCATAACGTTCTGAGTGACGCCTCGTCCGCGGCGGCCTCTCGAGGAGTCGCTTTGTTCTGGCGCACTCCCATGTTCATTCTCAGACGGCCGCAAACGGAGCGTATTCGCCGAAACTGTTTAGCCCGGCGTAGAGCGTCTGCCGCGGCACCCCGAGGTCTGACCTGATCGGTGAATCCACGATGCTGGTTGGTGGCAAAGAAATGGCGGTCGACGAGATCGAGTCTTGGTACCAGCTCCGTTAGATCCGCGAGCACTTCCAGAGCTTAGATGCAAACGCCGCGGACCGTCTGGAAGACATCAGGATCGAGCTTCGGAAACTACAGGGAGCAAGCTAAGCCGTCCCCAACCAGCACCATCAAGTGCCGCGTAGCCCACCAGCTGAGCGGCACTTCTCGTTTCTGCAGCCACACTGCGTATGTCCAACGCGAAGACTCGGGCCCTGGCCGGAGCTTGGAGCCTCGAGGGTCAAGCCACTACCGTCCGCCAACCAAACGTGGGCCGTCACATGTCTGCCCGAGGCTTGGATCCTCCGTCGCCCGGTTGAGCGTCATACCGCGGTCTAGGCGCGGCAGGTCGAGCTGCCGGAACGCTTGGGCTCGTGCGGCGTCCATGCGCTCCGGGCTCCGGAGATCCCCACAGACCGACCTCTAATGCGGTGCCACTCGCGTGCCCGGACTTCTCCCGCCCGTGAACAGATACGCAATCATGGGTACGCTCGATGAAGTGCGTTTGCAGAACTCGTTGACGTGCCGCTCGGCGGGCAATGTCCCGTCGCGTTCAGCTCGAACGTGAAGGAATCACCGTGTCTGATCACGCAAGAATCAAGGGCCACACCGTGACCCGCACCGTGCACATCGAGGCCTCGCGCGCGATCGTCTGGAAGGCGCTGACCGACCCCGAGGTGATGGCCAAGTGGTTTGGAGACGGTGTTGGGTTCGCCGCGCTCGAGCCCGGTGCTACCGGCAGCATCGACTGGGATGACTACGGCAGCTTCCCGATCGAAATCACCGAGGTGGTGCCCGACGGCTCGTTCGGCTTCCGTTGGTCGGGAATCCCCGCCGAGGAGCTCGACGAGTACTCGACGCACGTGCGCTTCACCATCGCCGATGCTGGTGCCGGGACGGATGTCACGGTGATCGAATCGGGCTTCGACACACTCCCCGGCGGCACCCGCTACCGTCGCGAACGTCTTGAGCAGAACCGTGAGGGCTGGGACGTCGAACTCGACGAGCTCGCGATCCTGCTCGAGGGTGTCACCCAGTAGTTCACGAATACGGGGAGTCGCTCGACGAGGTGGCCACGTTGCTGGGCCGGTAGAGGATTATTTGGCAGAGCGCAGAGGATGTATGCCAAAGTGCCGAAAATTGCCCGGTGATTCAGCGGCCTGTGAGTTATTGGAACTACCCGCCACAGTGGTGTTCAGAAAACTGGGTGATTCTGTTCCTGGAACTCGTCCCACAACGAATGGCCTCCGAGTCTTGACGAAGTCGCCCTCGTTCAGACCTTTCTATCGATGCGTGTTGAAGGGCTGGAATCCAGATCGCGGCCTCGGGCGAACTAGCGGGACTGCGAGGGCCGCTCAGTAGGCAGCCTGAAGTGCCTTGACCAGGACCTTCGGGTCGTGCAGACCCTTGAAGATCGGCGGGATCTCCCGGTCGACCCCGAGGAACTCGTACACCGCGCGCATGGCCCCGTGGATCGAGTACTCCACGGTGAACACGACGTCGCCGGGGAGTTCGGTGAACTGCCCGAGGAAAGCGAAGTTCTGCGCTCCGTCGGGGATGACCTTGGGGCGGTCGCCCGGAACTCGCCGGGCGAACAGTGCGGAGGCGTACGGCATCATCGACGTCGTGACGTCGGTCGTGGCGAGCACCTCGTCGAGGATGTCTTCGAAGCCGAACTGGTGCATGAGCTCGGTGAGGATCTCGGTTCCGGTCGCCTGCGCCATGGTCTTCTTGACGTAGTCGCCCTCGTTGTCGATCTCCAGCCCCCAGCCCCACATCGTGTAGGTGCCCTCGGTCTGATTGGCGAAGTGCGGCTGCGCCACCACGACGGCCGACATGTACCAGCCCGATTCGATCAACGTCGTCATGGCACCGGTACCCAGTTCGTTGCCGGTGTACTCGACCCACCGCTTGACGAGCGTGTCGCTGTGCATCGTGCGGGTGAACGATTCCCACTTGCTCTCGTCGATGTTGCCGCAGAAGGTGTTGGGGCGACCGAAGTCCGGGGCCTTCTTGGCCAACTTCTCCCAGAGTGACCAGCTGCCGTCCACCCGGTCCCGGATCAGCGGCGGCACGGTGTCGTTGCCGCCGTAGGTGGTGTCGGCGACAATGGAGCCGATGGTGATGAAGGCGAGGTCGTTCTGGCCGAGGTCGATCTCGCTGCTACCGGCCGAGTCCTCCACGTGCAGGCGCGTCGCGCGCCGCCGCTGGGGAGAATTCGTGACGTCGACATCCGTGACGCGCGTGCCGAAGCGCACGTCGACGCCCTGAGACACAAGCCAGCGCTGGAGCGGAACGATCATCGAGTCATTCTGGTTGTACGTGGTCCGCCGCACCCCGGAGAGCGTGTCGAGGTTTTCGAGCTCCTGGATGAATCGCAGGAAGTAGCGGCGAAGCTCGGCGGCCGAATTCCACTTCTGGAACGCGAACGTGGTGCGCCACATGTGCCAGAAATTGGTCTGCAAGAAGTGCTCACTGAAGAGATCTTCGATGCGGCGGGCGCCCAGAGTCTTCTCGCGGAGGGCGAGCATGCGCGATATCTCGAAACGGTTGCGCGTGTCCAGGCCGTAGCCGGTGGCGTCCAGGACGCGGTGCCGCGCATCCGCCAGCCGGGTCCGGCCATGGGTCTCGTGCTTGTCATTCCAATCCAACATCTCCTCCCGGACAGTGACATCCGGGTCCTCGAGCGAGGGAATGGTGGAGAACAGGTCCCACGTGGTCTGGTACACCTCTTCGCAGAACATCCGGGCCCCGCGCGTGACCATGGCGCCACGAATTGCCGGAGAGTCCACGGCATCCATGGCGCCGCCAACGTGCCCCAGCTCCTCGAGGATGTGGATGTTCTCGCCGGGTACCCCGGCGTCGCGGATAGCGAAGGCTGCAGTCGCCATGCCGGCAATGCCGTCGAATTGGCTCGGGCTCGCGCTACCCCGCGTGGGTGCGGGCGAAGGCGGATGCCGCGGCAACCTGCTCCGGCGTCGGGCGCACCCCGGTGTAGCGCTCGAACTGTTCCGCAGCCTGGAGCGCGATGACCTCGGCCCCCGTGATCACGACCTTGCCGGCTGCCCGCGCGGCCAGAACAAACGGGGTCTCCGCCGGCAGCGCGACCACGTCGAACACGGTGGTCGCGTCGGCGATCGCCTCGGCTGAGTAGGACAGGTCGTTCACCTCGGCCCCGCCGGTCATGCCGATCGGGGTGACGTTCACGAGCAGCGGTGCGGTGAGTCCGGCCGGCTCGGCCGCCCAGCGGTAGCCGAGTTCGTGGGCGAGGGCCTGCCCCCGTGCCTCGTTCCGGGCGATCAGGGTGCCGTGCTCGAACCCGGAGTCGCGGAAGGCCGCGGCGACGGCCTTCGCCATGCCGCCGCTGCCGCGGAGCAGGAACGGGGTGGCCGGGTCGATGCCGCGCGCGCGGATCAGATCGGCGGCGGCGATGTAGTCGGTGTTCGAGGCCCGCAGGTAGCCGTCGTCGTTGACGATGGTGTTGATCGAGGCGATGGCGCTCGCCGAGGCGTCCATCTCGTCGACCAGGGCGATGACATCCTCCTTGAAGGGCATCGACACGGAGCAGCCACGGATGCCCAGGGCCCGCACGCCCCCGATCGCGGCGGCGAGATTCGTCGTGGTGAAGGCCTTGTAGATGAAATCGAGCCCCAGCTCGGCGTAGAGGTGGTTGTGGAAGCGGGTGCCGAAGTTGCTCGGCCTGGCGGCGAGGGAGATGCACAGGCGGGTGTCTTTGTTGAGCAGGGGCTGCGACGTCATGGGCTCAAGTCTAGGAGCGGGCCGCAAGCGGTTCGAGACCGGCGAGGTTCTGGGCGGCGGGAGGCGCGGCGGAGGGGGAGAGCGCGGAGTGGGAGCGGTCAGCCGCCGGTGGACTCCCGCACGATCAGCTCCGGCTGGAACTCGATCTGCTCGTGCACGAAATCGTCGCCGCCGGCGGCTTCGCGCAGCAGCAAGTCGACGGCAGTGTGGCCGATCAGGGCGCTCGGTTGTCGGATGGAGGAGAGCGGCACGATGGCCGCCGCCGCAAAGGCGATGTCGTCGTAGCCGATGAGCGCGACATCCTCGGGAACTCGCACATCACCCAGCATGCTCAGGGCCTGCAGCACGCCGATGGCGAGCAGGTCGTTCGCCGCGAACACGGCGTCCGGCCGGTCGGCCGGGTTGCGGGCGCGCAGCTGCTCGCCCACGAAGCGTCCCTGCAGCACCGAGAGGGACTCCGTGCTGATCACTTCAAGCGACACGTTCGGATGCTCCCGAACGGCCTGGCGCGCGCCCTCCAGTCGGTCGGCAACCTGACGGATGCCCTGCGGCCCGCCCACGAACGCGATCCGGGTGCGCCCGATCGAGACCAGGTGCTTCGCGGCGAGGTGCCCGCCGGCCACGTCATCGACGGCCACGGAGGAGAAACTGTGGTCGGCCGTCTGCCGGTCGACGAGAACGGTGGGGGTGCCGCGGGCGCGCAGGCGCACGAGCCGGTCCCCGACCTCGCCGAGCGGGGAGATCAAGACGCCGTGCACGCGCTGCTCCTCGAACAGGTCGAGGTAGGCGCTCTCGCGGTCGATGTTCTCGTCGCTGTTGCCGAGGAGCAGGGTGAGACCCTCTTCGGCGGCCCGGTCCTCGGCGCCGCGGGCGACATCCGTGAAGAACGGGTTGGCGACGTCGAGCACGACGAGCCCGATGCTGCGGCTGCGGCCGGCCCGGAGTTGCCGCGCCGCGTCGTTGCGCACGAATCCGAGATCGGAGATCGCCGCCTGCACCCGCTCCACGGTTGCCGGGGAGACCTTAGCGGGACGGTTGAGCACGTTGGAGACGGTGCCGACCGACACCCCGGCGCGGGCCGCGACCTCGCGCACACTCACCGTTGCCATCGTCGACCTTTCGCCCTGCGTTGCCTGCCCCTAGGTGAAGTGTAGATCACCGCCTCAAAATTGAAACGAATCAACCCCTCTGACCCTCCTGAGGTGTCGGTTGAGTCACGTTTCGGCAATTGCAGTTTTTTGACCGTTGACGGATGCCCCCGTCTCACCCTATATTCGCTGAGTACACGTTCTCTGAAACGATTCATCCCTCACTGTGGAGGCCCACGACGCCATGCAAACCGAATCCATGACCGCTGACGATGGGCCACCCGAACCCCGCTTGACCCTGTCCGGTGCCGTCAAGGCCTTCGGGCCGGTCGTCGCCCTGGCCGATGGGAACATCGAGATCCTGCCGGGTGAGATCCACGCCCTCGTCGGTGAGAACGGGGCCGGTAAGTCCACCCTCGTGAAGATCCTGGCCGGGCTCTACCGCCTCGACGCCGGCGAGTTCCAGGTGGACGGGCAGCCGGTGTTATTCCGCACCGTGGCCGACAGCAAGGCCGCCGGGATCTCCGTGATCTACCAGGAGCCCACTCTCTTCCCCGACCTCACGGTGGCCGAGAACATCTTCATCGGGCGCCAGCCGAAGGGCCGGCTGGGCCTGATCAGCCGGGCCGCCATGCGCACGGCCGCCCGTGACCTCTTCGACCAGCTCGGCGTGCGCATCGACCCCAACCGGGTCGCCGAGGGACTGTCGATCGCCGACCAGCAGATCATCGAGATCGCCAAGGCCATCTCCCTCGACGCCAAGGTGCTCGTGATGGATGAGCCGACCGCCGCACTGTCGGGCGTCGAGGTGGAGCGCCTCTTCCAGGTGGCCCGCAACCTGCGGACCCAGGGTGCGGGCATCCTCTTCATCTCGCACCGCTTCGACGAGGTCTTCGCCCTCTGCGACCGCATCACCGTGATGCGGGACGGGCGCTACATCGCGACCCATGTCACCAGCATGGTGACCGTCGACGCCATCGTGCACGAAATGGTGGGACGCGACGTCGGGGCGCTGTTCCCCAAGGAGGTCGCCCCGGTGGGCGACACCGTGCTCTCGGTGCAGGGGCTCGGCCGCGCCGGCGTCTTCGCTGACGTGACCTTCGAGGTCAAGGCCGGCGAGGTCGTCGCCCTGGCCGGCCTCGTCGGGGCCGGGCGTACCGAGGTGGCCCGGGCCGTCTTCGGCATCGACCCCTACGATCGCGGCACGGTCGAGTTCGCCGGCACGCTGCTCAAGCCGCACAGCCCCAAGGCCGCGATCGACGCCGGTATGGGCTTCGTGCCCGAAGACCGCCGCAAGCAGGGACTCGTGATGGACCTGTCCGTGGGCCGCAATACCGCGCTGACCCTGCGCGACCGGGTCGCCCGCTTCGGCATCATCAACGGCCGCGCCGAACGCGCCGCCGCCGCCGAGTGGGGCCGCCGTCTGCAGGTCAAGACCACCTCGCAGGAATACGCCGTCTCCACCCTCTCCGGCGGAAACCAGCAGAAGGTCGTGCTCGCCAAGTGGCTGGCCACCGCCCCGAAGTTCCTGATCGTCGACGAGCCCACCCGCGGCATCGACGTGGGCACCAAGAGCGAGGTGCACCGGCTCATCTCCGACCTCGCCAACCGGGGGATCGCCATCCTGATGATCTCGAGCGAACTGCCCGAGGTTCTCGGCATGGCCGACCGGGTGCTCGTCATGCACGAGGGGCGCATCACTGCCGAGTTGAGCCGCGCCGAAGCCACTCCCGAATCGATCATGCACGCGGCCACCGCATCACTGGAGCGAACACAATGACCACTGCCCCGACCCGGCCGCCCGGAAAGGCCGAACGCATCGCCTCCGCGGCGCCGTCCCGCCTGGGCGCCTTCCTCCGCCTGCGGGAACTGCCGGTCACCGTGGCGCTGATCGCCCTGGTGATCATCACCACCGTGGTGAATCCGCTGTTCCTCAGTCCCCAGGGGGTCAAGGACCTGCTGCTGAACGCGACCATCGTGATCATCCTCGCCGTCGGCCAGGCCCTCGTGATCATCACCCGCAACGTCGACCTCTCGGTCGGCTCCATCCTCGGCCTCGTCGCCTTCGGCACCGGCACCCTCTTCGCGACCGTGCCGGGCATCCCGATCGTCGTCGTGTTCCTGGCCGGGATGCTCCTGGGCGCCCTGCTCGGCGCCATCAACGGCCTCCTGGTGACGGTCGCCAAGGTTCCCGCGCTCGTGATCACCCTCGGCACGCTCTATATCTATCGCGGCCTCAACAACGCCTGGGCCGGCGGCACGCAGTACTTCGCCGGCGACCGGCCCGACGCGTTCGGTTCGCTCTCGGTCGACACCGTGCTCGGCTTCCCGCTGATCACCCTGATCGCCGTCGTCGTCGTCGTGATCGTGGCCGTCTACCTGGCGGGCACCCGGCCCGGCCGGGACCTCTATGCGATCGGGTCCGATCCGGATGCCGCGAAACTGTTCGGCATCCCGGTCAGCCGCCGGGTGTTTCTAGCCTTCCTCACCAACGGTGTTCTGGCCGGCCTCGCCGGGGTGCTCTACGCCAGCCGGTTCAACTCGGTCGGCGCCACCACCGGCAGCGGACTCGAGCTGGCCGTCGTCGCCGCGGCGGTCGTCGGCGGCGTGGCCATCTTCGGTGGCAGCGGCTCGGTCGTCGGCGCCGCCATGGGAGCCCTGCTCCTGACCACCATCACCAGCGCTCTCACGGCCCTGCGGGTCGACAAGTTCTGGCAGGAGGCCATCGTCGGCGTGCTGATCCTCAGCGCCATCATCATCGACCGGATCGCCAGCGTGCGATCGGCCCGCAAGCTCCGAATCAGTGAGGCCCGTAATGTCTGAGCCCAGTTCTCCCGTCACCCGCAGTTCGCCGCTGCCGCCGGCGGACAAGATCTCCTCCCTCGACACCCGGCTGATC
This sequence comes from Cryobacterium sp. TMT3-29-2, assembly GCF_004564305.1. Taxonomy (NCBI): domain Bacteria; kingdom Bacillati; phylum Actinomycetota; class Actinomycetes; order Micrococcales; family Microbacteriaceae; genus Cryobacterium; species Cryobacterium sp. TMT3-29-2. Next base: position 38,851 of record NZ_SOGK01000011.1, on the reverse strand, counting down.
GACACCACCAAGACCCTGACCACCGAGCCGAAGGGCCGCACCGGGGCTGCGCGCATCCTGCTCGGCCGCGACGCGATCATGATCTACCTGCTGCTCGCCTTCGTGCTCTACGCCAGCATCGCGATTCCCCGCTTCGCATCCCCGGTCACGGTCGGCTTCCTGCTGCTCGACGTGATCCCGGTGCTCCTGATCGCCATGCCGATGACCCTGGTCATCATCACGGGCGAGATCGACCTGTCCGTGGCCAGCATCGCCGGGCTGACGAGCGCGCTGATGGGGGTGCTCTGGGCCTCCGGCCTCGACATCGGCCTGGTGCTGGCGATCAGCCTCTTCGCCGGTGTGGTGGCCGGAGCGTTCAACGGGTTCCTGATCGCGGTGGTCGGGTTGCCGTCTCTGGCGGTCACCATCGGCACCCTGGCGCTCTATCGGGGGCTGGCGCTCGTGGTGATCGGCGACAACGCCGTCGCCAACTTCCCGCCCGGGCTCACCGCGTTCTTCACCTCGAAGATCGGCGGCACGGGTATCCCGACCGTGATGATCGGCGTCGTCGCCGTGGCCCTGTTCTTCGGGGTGCTGCTGCACCTGACCCCGTTCGGCCGCGGCCTGTACGCCATCGGCTTCAGCAAGGAGGCCGCGACCTTCGTCGGCATCCGGGTGGCCCGCGCGAAGTTCTGGCTCTACGTGGGCACCGGGTCGGTGTCGGCGCTCGCCGGGATCTACTGGACCCTGCGCTACTCCAGCGCCCGCAGCGACAACGCCAGCGGGCTCGAGCTCACGGTGATCGCGGCCGTGCTCCTCGGCGGGGTGTCGATCTTCGGCGGCAAGGGTTCGATCCCCGGGGTCATCGCTGGCGTCCTCCTGATCGGGACCATCAATTTCTCCCTTCGGCTTGAGCGGATCTCCGACGTGGTGCTCATCATCGTCACCGGATCTTTGCTGATCGCATCCGTTGTCGCACCGAGCGTTTTCGAGGCGCTCCAACGCTGGCGGCACGGCCGCCGGATGCACAAAACACTTCCCCAGGTACCTGCCTCGGGAGCAACCAGCGCCACCGCACCTGGCGTCCAGGAAAGGAAATGACAATGGAGTTCATTCGCAATCACACCCGGAAAGGTGCGTCAGCCCGGCGCCTCGCGTCGGTGACCGCGGTCGTCGCGGCCGTCGCACTACTCGCCGGCTGCGCCTCCGACACCGGCACCAACACCGGCACCGACTCGGGCGCCGGCGGCGGAACCGACGGCGACCTCAGCATCACCTTCATCCCCAAGCAGCTCAACAACCCCTACACCGACGTGGTGCTCGGCGGCGGCGAGGCCGGCGCCGAAGAGGCCGGCTTCGCCGCGACCGAGGTCGTCGGCCCGCTCGAGGCCAGCGCGTCCAGCCAGGTGTCCTTCATCAACGCGGAGACCCAGGCCGGCACATCCGTCATCGTGATCGCCGCAAACGACCCGGATGCCGTGGGCCCGGCCCTCGAAGAAGCCAGAGCCGCGGGCGCCAAGATCGTCGCCTTCGACTCGGACACCAACCCGAAATACCGTGACGTGTTCATCAGCCAGGTCGTCGCCAAGGACGTCGCCCTGATCCAGGTCGAGCTGATCGCCGAACAGATCGGCGGCTCCGGTGAGATCGCGATCCTGTCGGCCACCGCGAACGCCACCAACCAGAACGAGTGGATCAAGTTCATGGAGGAGGAGCTCGCCGCCAACCCCGCGTACAAGGACATCACCCTGGTGGCGAAGGTCTACGGCGACGACGACGACACGAAGTCGTTCCAGGAGGCCCAGGGCCTGATGCAGGCCTACCCGAACCTCAAGGGCATCATCTCGCCCACGACGGTCGGCATCGCCGCCACGGCCCGCTACCTCTCGACCTCGGAGTACAAGGGCAAGGTCGCGTTGACCGGGCTCGGCCTGCCGAACGAGATGCGCCCCTTCGTCAAGGACGAAACCGTCACCGCGTTCGCCCTCTGGGACCCGGCACAGCTCGGCTACGTCGCCGCGTTCGCCGGCAAGGCGCTCGCCGACGGCGACATGACCGGCGCCGAGGGTGACACCTTCGAGGCCGGCGAGCTGGGCGAGCGCGAGGTCGGAGCCGACGGCATCGTCATCGTCGGCCCGCCGACGGTCTTCGACGCCGCCAACATCGACGAGTACGACTTCTAGGTCGTCCTCGCACCGAACCGCAGCACCCGTGAGGGGCGGATGCCCAGGCATCCGTCCCTCACCCCCTCACCTTCACCAGGAGCCAGCCATGAACGAGAATTTTCGCCGCTCGGCCAGCGAACTGCTGGCGCCGAAGAAGCGCAGACCCACCCGGATCGGGTTGGTCTCCGGGGGGCTCGGCGCCTATTGGCCGCAGTTCCCCGACCTGCTGCCGGAGCTGCAGGCATCCGCCCGCTATGTCACCGAACGCTTCACCCGGCTCGATGCCGAGGTGGTCGACGTCGGGTTCATCTCCGACCCGCAGGAAGCGGGCATTGCCGCCGAGAAACTGCGGCTGGCCGACTGCGATTTGATCGTGGTGTTCCTCGCCACCTACCTGACCTCGTCCATGGTGCTGCCGATCGCGCAGCGGGCGAAGACGCCCGTGCTGGTGATCGACCTGCAGCCGACCGAGGCCATGGACCACTCCGCCTTCGACACCGGACAGTGGCTCGCCTACTGCGGCCAGTGCCCGGTGCCCGAGGTCGCGAATGTGTTCCGCCGGGCCGGCATCCCGTTTCGTTCGGTGTCCGGATACCTCCGCCAGGAGAGCGCCTGGGACCGCATCATCTCGTGGGTGCACGCGGCCGGCGTGCGCGCCACGCTCCGCACCGCCCGGCATGGCTTGATGGGCCACCTCTACCCCGGAATGCTGGATGTCTCCACCGACCTCAGCAGCGTCTCCGCGACCTTCGGCTCCCATGTCGAGGTGCTCGAATTCGACGACCTCCGCGAGCGTGTGAACGAGGTGACGGATGCCCAGATCGCCGACCGTATTCTCCTCGCCAGGGAGCTGTTCCAGGTTGACGCCTCCGTCAACGAGGAGGATTTCGCCTGGGGCGCGAAGGTCTCCGTGGGCCTTGACCGGCTCGTGGCGGACTTCGATCTCGATTCGCTCGCCTACTACCATCGCGGCCTCGCCGGCGAGCAGCACGAGCGACTCGGTGCCGGCATGATCCTCGGCGCCTCGATCCTGACGGCCCGCGGCATCCCGATGGCGGGGGAGTACGAACTCCGTACCTCGATCGCGATGCTCGCCAGCCACGCGATCGGCGCCGGTGGCTCGTTCACCGAGATCCAGGCACTCAACTTCTTTGACGGCGTGGTTGAGATGGGCCACGACGGTCCCGCGCACCTCGCGGTCAGCGCACGGGACCCGCTGCTGCGTGGGCTCGGCATCTACCACGGCAAGCGCGGCTGGGGGGTCTCGGTGGAGTTCGACGTGACGCCGGGCCCGGTGACCACCTTCGGCATCGGGCAGGACCCCGACGGCCGCTACGTATTCATCACCGCTGAGGGCGAGGTCGTGCCCGGGCCGCTGCTCGCCATCGGGAACACCACCTCCCGCGTCGATTTCGGCGGCGACCCCGGCGTCTGGGTGGATGAGTGGAGCCAGAGCGGCATCGGTCATCACTGGGCCCTCTGCCTCGGGCACCGCGCCGGCGACATCAAGGCCGCCGCGAGCCTGCTCGGCCTCGAACACCGCCACGTCGATCTCGGGGGGCGGTAGCCCGTGCAGCGCGTGTGCTTCCAGCTGCAGGTCAAACCGGACCGCATAGAGGAATACACCCGACGACATGCTTCCGTCTGGCCGGAGATGCTACGGGCCCTTCACGAGACCGGCTGGCAGAACTACTCTCTGTTCCTCCGCCCCGACGGCATCCTGATCGGGTATTTCGAGACCGATTCCCTCGCGGCGGCGCAGGCGGGGATGGCGGCCACTGAGGTGAATGTCCGCTGGCAGGCCGAGATGGCCGAGTTCTTCGAGAATCTCGAGGGCTCTCCCGACGAGGGCTTCGTGCGTCTTGCCGAGGTGTTCCACCTCGAGGACCAGCTCGCCGCTCTTGACGCGGTTGACACGATTCATTTGGAATTCACACCGACCCCCACAGAGAAGTGACACGACGATGACGAGATTCGACACCATCACCACCCAGCTCGCGGCGCAGGCCATTGAGCTGCCCTCCTGGGCCTTCGGCAATTCGGGCACCCGGTTCAAGGTGTTCTCCACCCCCGGCACGCCGCGCACCATCCAGGAGAAGATCGCCGACGCCGCCCAGGTGAACGAATACACCGGGCTGGCGCCGAAAGTCGCGCTGCACATCCCCTGGGACAAGGTCGACGACTACGCGGCGCTCCGCGACTACGCCGGCGAGCGCGGGCTGGCGCTCGGAACCGTCAACTCCAACACTTTCCAGGACGATGCCTACAAGTTCGGCAGCCTCACCCACACGGATGCCGCGGTGCGGCAGAAGGCTATCGACCACCACTTCGAGTGCATCGACATCATGCACGCGACCGGATCCGCCGACCTCAAGATCTGGCTTGCCGACGGCACCAATTACCCCGGCCAGGGTGATATCCGCGGCCGGCAGGACCGCCTCGCCGCCTCCCTCGGCGCGATCTACGCCCGGCTCGGGGACAGCCAGCGTCTCGTGCTGGAGTATAAATTCTTCGAGCCGGCTTTCTATCACACGGATGTCCCCGACTGGGGAACCAGCTACGCCCAGGTCGCGGCCCTCGGTGACAAGGCCCTGGTCTGCCTCGACACCGGCCACCACGCCCCCGGCACCAACATCGAGTTCATCGTCGCTCAGCTGCTGCGCCTCGGAAAGCTTGGCTCCTTCGACTTCAACTCCCGCTTCTACGCCGACGACGACCTGATCGTGGGTGCGGCCGACCCGTTCCAGCTGTTCCGCATCCTCTACGAGGTCATCCGCGGTGACGGCTTCGGCCCCGACTCCACCGTGGCGTTCATGCTCGACCAGTGCCACAACGTGGAGGACAAGATCCCCGGCCAGATCCGCTCGGTGCTGAACGTGCAGGAGATGACGGCGCGCGCGCTGCTAATCGACCGCGAGGCGCTCACCGCGGCTCAGGAATCCGGCGACGTGCTCGGCGCCAACGGCCTGCTGATGGACGCCTTCTACACGGATGTGCGCGGGGACCTGGCCGCCTGGCGCGAGTCTCGAGGTCTGGCGGCCGACCCCATGGTCGCCTACGCGGCATCCGGTTACCAGCAGCAGGTCGCGGCCGACCGCGTCGGCGGCACCCAGGCCGGCTGGGGCGCCTGACAACTCTCCTGATAGTTCCCGTTCCGGTCGAGAGTGCCCGTTGCGCCGGTCACTCTCGATCGGAACGGGAACACTCGCACTCGCCGCACGGGACGGCTCGACCCTCCTCCGCCCTCTCACTCCTCGTTCAGACCCTGGAAAGCAGATCATGACCATCAATCCCTCCGCTGCGGCGCTCATCGCCCGGTCCAACCGCCTCGGCGCCGACCCGCGAAACACGAACTACGCCGGCGGCAACACCTCCGCCAAGGGCACCGAGATCGACCCCGTCACGGGAGAGACGATCGAGCTGCTCTGGGTCAAGGGGTCCGGGGGTGACCTCGGCACCCTCACCGAGTCCGGCCTGGCCGTGCTGCGCCTCGACCGGATGCGCGCCCTCGCCGGCGTCTATCCCGGACTCGACCGGGAGGACGAGATGGTCGCGGCCCTCGACTACACCCTGCACGGCAAGGGAGGCGCGGCCCCCTCCATCGACACGCCCATGCACGGGCTCGTCGATGCCGCGCACGTCGACCATCTGCACCCCGACTCCGGCATCGCGATCGCCACCGCCGCCGACGGGGAGGCGCTCACGACCACCATCTTCGGCGACAGGGTGGCGTGGGTGCCCTGGCGCCGGCCGGGCTTCCAGCTCGGCCTCGACATCGCCGCGATCAGGGATGCCAACCCGCAGGCCGTCGGCTGCATCCTCGGCGGCCACGGCATCACCGCCTGGGGCGACACGAGCGATGAGGCCGAGGCCAACTCGCTCCGGATCATCGAGACCGCCGCCGCCTTCATCGCCCACCACTCCCAGGCCGAGCCGTTCGGCCCGGAACTGGCCGGTTTCATCCCGCTCGCGCCCGCGGAGCGTCGCGCCAAGGCGGCCGCCCTCGCCCCGACGCTCCGCGGTCTGGTGTCGACGGATGCCGTCAAGGTCGGGCACTTCACGGATGCCCCCGAGGTGCTCGACTTCCTGTCCCGGGCCGGGCACCCCCGCCTGGCGGCCCTCGGCACGAGCTGCCCCGACCACTTCCTGCGCACGAAGGTGAAGCCGCTGCTGCTCGACCTGCCGGCCGGCGCATCCGTCGACGACTCCCTCACCCGCCTCCAGGAACTGCACGAGCAGTACCGGGCCGACTACCAGGCCTACTACGACCGGAACGCGGGGCCCGAGTCGCCCGCGATCCGCGGCGCGGACCCCTTGATCGTGCTCATCCCGGGCGTCGGCATGTTCAGCTACGGCGCGAACAAGCAGACCGCGCGGGTCGCCGGCGAGTTCTATCTCAACGCCATCAACGTGATGCGCGGCGCCGAGGGGCTCTCCACCTACGCGCCCATCAACGAGGCCGAGAAGTTCAAGATCGAGTACTGGGCGCTCGAAGAGGCCAAGCTGCAGCGGATGCCCGCGCCCCGGCCACTCGCCGGCCGCGTCGCCTTGGTGACCGGGGCGGCATCCGGCATCGGCAAGGCCATCGCCACCCGCCTCGCGGCCGAGGGAGCCTGCGTCGTGATCGCCGACCTCGACCTCTCGAAGGCACAGGCTGCGGCGGCCGAGATCGGGTCGGCCGATGTCGCGATCGGCGTGCAGGCGAACGTCACCGACGAGGCCCAGGTGCAGGCATCCGTCGACGCGGCCCTGCTCGCGTTCGGCGGCCTCGACCTCGTCGTCAACAACGCCGGCCTCTCGCTCTCCAAATCGCTGCTGGAGACCACCGTCGCCGACTGGGACCTGCAGCACAATGTGATGGCCAAGGGCTCGTTCTTGGTCTCCCGAGCCGCTGCCCGGGTGCTGATCGAGCAGAAGCTCGGCGGCGACATCGTCTACATCTCGTCGAAGAACTCGGTCTTCGCGGGCCCGAACAACATCGCCTATTCGGCAACCAAGGCTGACCAGGCGCACCAGGTGCGGCTGCTCGCGGCCGAGCTCGGCGAGTACGACGTGAAGGTCAACGGCATCAACCCCGACGGGGTCGTGCGCGGCTCGGGCATCTTCGCCGGAGGCTGGGGCGCCAAGCGCGCCGCCGTCTACGGCGTGCCGGAGGAGGAGCTCGGCACGTACTACGCGCAGCGCACCCTGCTCAAGCGCGAGGTGCTGCCGGAGAACGTCGCCAATGCGGTCTTCGTGCTCTGCACGAGCGACCTCAGCCACACCACCGGGCTGCACATCCCGGTCGACGCCGGCGTCGCCGCCGCGTTCCTGCGATGAGCACCGCCGAGTTCGGCTCTCGTGGTCGAGCCCTACGGTTTCGCCTGTCGCACTCGACCGGAACCGGCGATCTCGGCGAACTTGGTGATCTTGGCGCGGGCGGCGCGGGCGGCGCGGGCAGCGCGGGCCTGCCCGGGTCGGCAGGGCTTGGCTCGTGGTGAGGCCTCTGACCAGCGCGGGCACGGTCGCCGCGATCGACCTCGGCGCGTCCAGCGGCCGGGTCATGCTCGGCCACGTCGGTCCGGGCGAGCTGCGCCTGCGACCGGTTGCCCGCTTTCCGAACACTCCGGTGCGCACCATCGACGGGCTGCACTGGAACATCGTCGAGCTCTACCGCAACGTGCTCGGTGGCCTGCATTCCGCCGTTCGGGAGGAACCTGAACTGGTCAGCGCCGGGATCGATTCCTGGGCGGTCGACTACGCACTCCTGCGCGGCCAACGGATGCTCGGCAACCCCTACCATTACCGCGACGACCGCACTGGGGGAGGAGTAGTCGCCACCCACGCCCTCGTCGCCCCGGCCGACCTCTACGCAGGCAACGGCCTCCAATTCCTGCCGTTCAACACGCTCTACCAGCTCGCGGCCGACCGTCTGGCCGGCGGCCTCGACGGCGCCGAGACGATGCTGCTGATCCCGGACCTGCTCGGCTACTGGCTCACCGGGGAGCAGGTCGCCGAGCGCACGAACGCGTCGACGACCGGGCTGCTGCGCGTCGGGTCCGGCCCGGGCGCCCCGGCTGGCCGAACCGGCGCGGTATCGAGGATAGCGGCGACAGCCGCCCTGACAGGGGCCACGCCCGCCACGGTGGACGCTGCCGCGCCGGCCACCGCTGCTGCCGCCGCCGCCTGCTCGGCGGCCGCGGACTGGGACGATGCCCTGATCGGCCGGCTGGGCCTGCCCCGCGCGATCTTCCCGCGGCTGGTCAGCGCGGGGGAGCGGATCGGGTCCCTGCTGCCCGGCGTCGCTGCCGAGATCGGATCGGCCACGCGCCTGGATCTCGTCGCCGTCGGGTCGCACGACACGGCATCCGCCATCGTCGCCGTGCCCATGACCGGCGACACCGACGCCTACATCTCCTCGGGAACCTGGTCGCTCGTGGGGGTCGAGCTGGCCTCGCCGGTGCTGACCGAGGCCAGCCGCGCCGCCAACTTCACCAATGAGGGCGGCGTCGACGGCCGGGTGCGGTACCTGCGCAACGTGATGGGCCTGTGGCTGGTGAGCGAGTCGCTGCGCACCTGGGAGGCGCAGGGCACCACGTTCGAGCTGGCGTACCTGTTGGCCCAGGCTGCTCAGGTGACCGGCCCGGTCGCGGTCTTCGCCGTGGACGACCCCCGATTCCTGGCGCCCGGGGACATACCGGCGCGCATCCGTTCGTACTGCGGCGAGCACGGCCTGCCGGTGCCGGAAACGCCGGTCGAGCTCGTGCGCAGCATCGTGGAGAGCCTCGCCGCCGCCTATGCGGAGACCCTGCGGGCCGCGAGCGAGCTGTCGGGAAGGAGCATCCGTACGGTGCACATCGTCGGAGGCGGGTCGCAGAACGAGCTGCTCTGCCAGCTCACCGCGAATCGAACCGGGCTGACCGTGCTGGCCGGCCCCGTCGAGGCCACCGCGATCGGGAATGTGCTCGTGCAGGCCCGCGCCCAGGGGCTCGTGACCGGAAGCCTCGAGAGTCTGCGCTCCCTGGTCGCCCAAGCCTTCGTGCCTCGGCGCTATCTGCCCGAGCGCTGAACTGCCAGCGCCCTGCCTGCCCCGGCACCGCCTGCCCCGGTCCTGCCTGCCCGGGCCCTGCCTGCCCTTCCCGGGCCGCCCCGTCGCCGCCCGTCCCGCACGCGCCTTAGTCCACAACCGGCCGTCCGCCCCTAACTAATTCGACGGAGATTTTGCGGAAAGCAGGCTTTTCCAGGCTGGAACAGGCCGTTCGGAGCAAAATCTCCGTCGAATTCGTTCGCCGTCGGGCTGGACTGCCGCGCCTCGGCGGGCGGGCTACGTCCCGGGGGCCGGCTTCGCGGCGCGCAGGTATGCCAGCTGCGCGTGAACCGACGCCTCCGCGGCGAACCGGACGGAGGCATCCGTGTGGGCATAGACGCGATCGGTGACCATCGCGACCGTCGCGTCGGGCCCCAACTCGGCGAGAGCGCGGCGCACCTCGCCGAGACGCTGGTGGCGGTGCGCAAGGTACGCGGCGCAGACCGCCCCGAGGTCGGGCAGCACCGGGCCGTGGGCGGGGAGTACCGTCGCGGGCCCGAGCGCCTGCAGGGTGGAGAGCGAACGCAGGTAGCCGTCGAGCGTGCCGTCGGGGTGGGCGATGATGCTCGTTCCGCGCCCGAGAATCGTGTCGCCGGTGAGCACCGACCCGCCCGGTCCGTCGGCGGGCAGCTGAAAACTCACGGAGTCCGCCGTGTGCCCCGGCGTGGCGATGACACGGATGCGCGTTCCCCCGGCCTCGATCAGTTCCCCGTCGGTCAGCGGCCGGCTGTCGACGCAGAATGCGGGGTCGAACGCCCGCACCCGAGCGCCGGTCAGCCGGGCGAAGCGCTCGCTCGCCGCGGTGTGGTCCGCGTGGTGATGCGTGATCAGGACCAGGTCGATCGAACCGGCCCCGGCCAGCGCGGCCAGGTGGGCGTCGTCGATCGGCCCGGGATCGACCACCACAACCGATTCGGAGCGGGGCGCGGCGATGAGGTAGCTGTTGGTGCCGTCGAGGGTCATGGGGCCGGCGTTGGGTGCGAGCAGCCGCCGGGTGAGCAGGCTGCTCCGCTGGATGCCCGCAGGCCGGTCTGCGTCGTTGCCCATGCGGGGAAGCCTAGCGGCCGAGCGTCGCCGCCACTGCGGCTGGCAGGTCCCGGGTTGATGACTCGGAGCCGGCCGCTCAGGCCCACAGGCTGATGCTGAGTTGGAGGTGCGCGTCGGGCCCGAGCACCGCCTGCCCCATCGGGGTGATGGGGACCGGCAGCTGCCACTGCCCGTCGGTGGACGTGCCGGGTGCCCAGTCGAGCTGGTTGGGCAGCTCGGCCTGCTCGGCGATCCGACCGGCGAGGGTGCTGTTCCACTCCCAGGTCACGCTTCTGGCCCCGCCGTTGTCGTTCACCTCGACGTCGACGATGAGCGTGTCCTGCCAGTCCGCGATCTGCTCGAGATGGTCCCCGAATCCGAGGATGCCGCCCGTCTCCTTGAGCGAGATGATCTTGAGGTCGAGGGCGTAGCGGCATTTGCGCACGTTCTTCGGCTGCAGGAAGATCGTCAGCAGCGGCAACGGTGACATGGGCCCGGAAATGCCCTTCTCCGTGGCGTTCAAATCAATCGGGCAGTAGTGATCGGCTGTCTGCTCATGAATCAACACGGGCACGCCACGGATGGCCAGCCTGGCCTCGCCCTGCCAGACGCGGTCCTTGCGATCAAGCTCCAGCCCGTGCAGGCCGACCTCTACCCGCAACCCGCCGAACAGGAAGCGGGACAGATTCTGGTACGTTTCCTCCGAATTGACCAGGCCGTATCGACCTGAGTGGGAGCGGTGGATGTAGGCCCGGGCGGCCCCGTAAACATAGGCGTTGCGGACCGCGACCAGGCCATCGCTCTGCACGCCCATGACCGCGGACGACAGCCCGGCGGCCACGGAATAGTCCCGCGAATTCGTGCCGACGATGCTCAGGATGCGGGAGGGTGGGAAAGCGCCCACCATGCGACGGGGGTCCCACCGCCCCGTCTTCGGGTCGGTCTCCCGGGCAAAGTCGTGGCCGTCCGGCAGCATGTATTCCTGCATATGCCGGGGGGCGAAGATATCGCTGCCCAACGGACCGAACCGGTCCATGATCCAGCCGCCGATCGGCCCGCCGAGCTCGGGGGAGATGCCTCCATGCGGGGTTCCGATCGTGCAGAGCTTCGACACGGATTCGGCGGGGTCGGCCAGTTCGCGCTGCAGTGCGGTGCGGCAGATCAGCCCGCCCATGGAGTGGGCCACGAGGTAGACGGGTGGTCCGCCGCGGGTCTTGGCCCGCACCAGGTCGATGAAATCGACGAGCCCCTTGGCCGCGCGGCCGATGTCGTACGATTGCGGCTCGACGCCGAATGTGCCCGCCGCGGCGTCGTAGAACCGGTAGATCCACACGGAGTCCGGTTCAAGCGAGCCGGGATCGGCATTGATCAGGACGTTCTGCTGGCTGCCGGCCACTTCGATCCGGTACTGCTGGTCCTTGACCAGCCGCAGCAGTGGACCCTCGTACTGATAGAACCGCGGCTGGCCGCCGGCCCCCACCCGCACATGGGTGGAACCCTCGTTGAAACCGTAGAACGGATCATCCGCCGCGTCGTCCATGGCATTCTGGCCGCCGGCAAAACCACGCACATAGATGACGGGGTAACGCTCGCTCATCGGGTCTCCATTCGCGCGTCACGTTTTTTCGGCAGGGCCCACAGTGCCTGTCAGGGTGGCACGACTGGAGGTGTGCGGCAAGAGGATGACGGTCCTGCGCCAGAGAACAACCGCCCTGCGCGCTGAAACAAACGGGCCCGGCATCCGCTGGATAGGTTCAGAGAACTAACGGACTCACAGTGGAGGACCCATGGACACCTACGACAATCTCCTTGCGACGATCACGCCGCAGTCGGGATCGACGCGAGAAATATTCGATCCCGCAACGGGAGCGGTGGTGGGCCTGGCCCCCGTGGACACCGCTCGGGACCTCGACCGCGCGGTCACCACGGCCGGCGCGGTTCAGCCGGCCTGGGCGGCCCTGGGTCACGCTGCACGGAGCGAGATGCTGAACCGGGTCGCGGATGCGATCGATGCCGCGGCCGAGCCGCTCGCCGAGTTGCTCTCCCGCGAACAGGGCAAGCCGCTGAACGGGCCGAACGCCCGTTTCGAAGTCGGTGCGTCATCCGCCTGGCTGCGTGCCACCGCGGCGACACCGCTCGGGGCTGAGATCGTCGTCGACGACGGCCAGGTCCACGCCGAGATGCACTACCGCCCGATCGGCGTGGTCGCCGCGATCGGCCCCTGGAACTGGCCCATGATGATCGCAGTCTGGCAGATCGCGCCGGCGCTGCGGATGGGCAATGCCGTCGTGGTCAAGCCCTCGGAGCACACCCCGCTCAGCGTTCTGGGCCTCGTCGCGGTGATGAACCAGGTTCTGCCGGCCGGGCTGCTCACGGTGGTGTCGGGCGACCGTGAGATCGGCGAGCGCCTGTCCACCCACCCGGACATCGGCAAGGTGATGTTCACCGGCTCGACCGCCACCGGCAAGGCGATCATCCGGAGTTCCGCCGACACCGTCAAGCGACTCACCCTCGAGCTCGGTGGCAACGACGCCGGCATTGTGCTGCCTGACGTCGACCCGAAGGCGATCGCCCAGGATTTGTTCTGGGGTGCCTTCATCAACACCGGTCAGACCTGTGCCGCACTCAAGCGGCTCTACGTGCACGACGATGTCTACGACGCGGTCTGCGAGGAACTCACCGCCGTCGCCGCTGCCATGCCGATGGGCAACGGGCTCGATGAGAAGAACGTCCTGGGGCCGCTGCAGAACCAGGCGCAGTTCGACATCGTGTCCCGCCTCGTCGAATCGGCCAAGGAGTCCGGTGCCCGCGTGCTGATCGGTGGAAACCCCGACCTCGACCAGCCCGGCTACTTCTACCCGACCACCCTCATCGCCGACATCGACGGCGCCAACGCCCTGGTCACCGAGGAGCAGTTCGGTCCGGCGCTGCCGATCATCCGGTACACCGATCTCGACGCAGTGATCCGGGAGGCGAACAGCGTGGACGTTGGGCTCGGCGGCTCGGTATGGTCGGCCGACCTCGAGAAGGCCCGCGAGGTTGCGGCCCGGCTCGAGACCGGAACTGTCTGGATCAATGGGCACGGCGGCGTGCACCCGATGATCCCGTTCGGCGGCTCCAAGCAGTCCGGCTACGGCCTGGAATTCGGCGTCGAAGGTCTCAAGGCGCTCGGAGTGCCTCAGGTGATCAACGGCTGACCGGCCGAGACCCGCACGATCGCCGTTCACCGCACCGAGTGCGCTGGGCGGCGATTGTTGTTGCGTCCCGCTTACCTAGCGTCGAAACCCGTCGATAGAGTACTGGAGGGACGGAAGACGATGGATGCAGAGCCGCGCGAAACTGCGAGTACGACGATCGGCCTGCTTCTGCGCCATGTGCGCGAGCGCGGCGGAGACGGAGCGGTCACAGAGGTGCTCTCCCGGGCGGGCGTGCAGCAGGATGCCGCGACTCTCCAGAACACGTCCACGTGGGTCAGCTACGACACCCGTATCCGGCTGTTCGAGGCCGCAACCGCGGTGCTCGGCGACCCGAACACCATGTTCACGGTGGGCACCGGCGCGGTCCGGGGTGACATCCAGCCTGTTCTCGTGCAATTGCTCAGCGTGTTCGCCTCGCCCGGGGCCATCTATCGCCAGTTACCGCGCATGGTGCCGAAGTTCACCACGACGTCGACGATCGATGCCCTGTACGTCGGCAAGACCAGGGCGACCGTGCGCTACCGTCTGCACGACGACTATCGCCCGTCCCGACTCGACTGCCAATACGCCCAGGGACTGTTCTCGTCCGTGCCGGCCATCTTCGGCCTCGGCCCCGCACAGATCAGCCACCCGCAGTGCCAGTCGGACGGCTTCCCGGCGTGCGACTACGTGCTGACCTGGTCGACACGGGTGCGCTGGTGGTCGTGGCGATCGCGGAGCCGCTGGGTGGACTCATCCCTCGGCGTTCTGCGCGACAAGGTCCGGGAGGTGCAGCTGGCCGCCGCTGATCTCGTCAACAGCGACGACGTCGATGAGGTGCTGGCTCGGATCGTCGATCGCGCCGCCTCCGCGGTGCTCGCGCCGGCGTACCTACTCATCGTCGAACCGACCGGGGGCGGCGCTCCGCTGGTTCGCCATCGAGGGCTCAGTGAGGAACGTGCCGCCGATCTCGTGACACGGATGCTGAGTGGTGAGTTGTTGGACGAACGCGCGCTGGTCGTCGACATCGCTTCCAACCGCAAGATCCACGGGCATCTGGCCGCCGTGTTCGCGGAGGGGCACACGGCGATGCTCGGGGATCGGGCCCTGCTCGAGGCCTACGCCGGACACGCTGCTGCAGCCCTCGACCTGTTCACGGCTCTCGAGGAGTCCCGCCGGGAAGGGTTGCGCACGGCCGCGTTGCTCGGCCTCGCCCAGCAGTTGGCGACCAGCGACAGCGTCGAGGCGATCGCGGACGTCGTCGCGTCGGCACTGGCGACGATCGTCGGCAGTGACGCGGCATCCGTGCTCCTGTGGGACGCCGAGGTCGGCGAGCTGCGGCCTGCTGCGGCCAGCGGCCTCGCACCGGCCGATCGCGAGTTCTTCCTCCGGACGACGCTGACCGTGGAGCAGACCCCGGAGCTCCTCGGCGTTCTCAGACGCCAGGAACGCGTTCTGATCAGCGCCGACAACGCCAGCCCGGCCCTGGCGGCGCTGCTGCGTTCCATCGGTGTGAACAACGGTGTCGTCGTGCCCCTCCTCGCCGGGGATGTGCTGATGGGTGTCGCGACGGCCAGCTGGGTCGCCCCCGTGGCACCCGAGGTCCTGGCCGAGGCGATCACGCTGATCGAAGGCGTCAGCCGCCAGGGTGAAACGGCCATGCAGAAGGCCCGGTTGCTCGAGACCGTAAGGTACCAATCCCAGCACGATGGCCTGACCGGCCTGCCCAACCGGGCCCTGTTCGCCCTGCTGCTCGACACCGCACTGGCGGAGTGCCAGCCGAACAGCCGCACCGCGGTGCTGTTCTGCGACCTCGACAACTTCAAACGCGTCAATGACCGACTGGGCCATCGTGCCGGAGACGAGCTGCTGCGACAGGTTGCGGCTCGCCTGCGCGCCGAGATCCGCAGCATCGACACCATCGGCCGACTCGGCGGAGACGAGTTCGCGGTGCTGGTCACCGACCTTGACGGCGAAGACTCGGCCATCGAGCTGGCCCGCCGCGTCGTGGGCTGCCTGAATCCCCCCTTCCACCTGGCCGGCCAGCACGTGCGGATCTCCGCCAGCGTGGGTGTGGCCTCGCACCGGGGGCCGGGGGGCCGCGGCGAGCAGCTCCTCGACGCGGCGGACGCCGGAATGTACGACGCAAAGAGAACGGGCCGAAATCAGATCGCCGTGGCCGGCGCCGAGGCGCACGGCAGCATATCGATGGGCGTTGAATCACCGGGGGACGCCGACACGTCGCTACTCGTGGAGCTGTCCCGTGCGGTGGAGGCGAACGAGATGAGACTGTACTACCAGCCCGTCGTGGACATCTCCCGTTTCGGTGAGGAGACGGTCGTGGGCGCGGAATCCCTCATCCGGTGGGCGCACCCGCGACTGGGCATTCTCGCCCCGGGCGCATTCCTGCCGCTGGCGCAGGAACGGGGCCTGATCACCGAACTGGACCTGTGGGTGATCGCGACCGCCTGCCGGGACGTGGTCGATTGGCCGCAGCTGGGCGCCCGGCCGCTGGGCGTCGCGGTAAACCTCGACGCCGCCACGCTGCTGGATCACAGGCTCGTGTCGACGGTTCGCACGGCTCTCAACAGCAACGGTCTGGCACCGGAACGGCTCACCCTCGAGGTGGTGGAGAGCCGGTCACTCATCGATCTCCCCGGAATCGTCGAGCGCCTCGTGGAACTGCGCCGTCTGGGCATCCGCATTTCCCTGGACGATTTCGGCACCGGCTTCTCGACCCTGGCCTGGCTCAACACCCTGCCCGTCGACCAGATCAAGATCGACCGCAGCTTCATCCAGGGTCTTCCCGGAGCCTCCTCCGTGTCGCTCGTGCAGGGCATCCTGGCGCTGGCTGCCAAGCTCGACGTGGAGGTGATCGCCGAGGGGGTGGAGACCACGGAACAGCTCGACAGCCTGCGCACCAGCGGCGCCGTGCTCGCCCAGGGCTACCTGCTGGGTCGCCCGGGTGCGACCTGGGACCCGGTGGCGGGAAGCCCGTTGGCGGCAGCCCGACGCGAGGTGTAGTCCCCTCAGATCGCGGACTAGTTGCCTGCGGCGGCGAACGCTGATGTGTACTGGTGGCCCGTATTCGGCGACGGCGAACCGCAAGTGATGGTCGGCCAGGTGATCGACCGGATCGAACGGGGACGGATCGCCTGATCGCCGGCTCGAGGTATCCAGCCCGCACCGCAGGCTTAGGCCAGCATGCTGCGCAGCATCCAGGCTGTCTTCTCGTGCACGTCCAGGCGGCGCACAAGCAGATCGGTGGAGACCTGGTCGGGTGCGCTCTCGGCGACGGGTAGCACCTCGCGGATGGTGCGGGCTGTGGCCTCGTGGGCGGCGACCAGTCGACGGAGCATCTCCGGGGCATCCGGCAGGTCGGTGTCCTCGCGCACGACGGCGAGCTCGGTGAACTGGCGATAGGTGCCTGGCGCCGGGGTGCCCAGGGCGCGGATGCGCTCCGCGATGTCGTCGACGGCCAGAGCCAGCTCGGTGTACTCGTCCATGAACATGGTGTGCAGCGAGTGAAACATAGGGCCCACGACGTTCCAGTGGTAGCTGTGAGTCTTGAGGTAAAGGGTGTACGAATCCGCCAGCACTCGGGACAGACCGTGAACGATCTTCTCGAGCTGCTGGTCCGGGATGCCGATGTCGATTGTCTGACTCACTGATGACTCCTTAGGTCGTGTGGGTTTTCACGCTACACACCCGCGGTGGGACGCCCCCGTGAGAAGCGCGACCGAGCACTGGCGTTGCCGGACTGGCCGGCGAACCAGGTCAGTCGATCCGGGCCACGGTGACCGCGATCTCGGTCGCGGCCGGGCTCCCGTTCTGGTCGAGCTGCTCCGTGATCGCGTCGTGTACGCGGCGACTCACATCGATGGCCGCGTAGGGGGCGGTGACGCCGATCTTCACCGCGATCTCCAGGCCGGTTTTTTTCTCGCTGACCGAGACGGAGCTGTTCGATTTCGGCTGGCCGGTCACGGCTTCGACGGCGGAGGCGACTACGGAAGCGACCACGGTCGCCACGAGCGGGGCCGCCGAGTACAGCGCGTCCACGCCGGGAACGGCCAGCACCAGCTCGTCTAGTTGCCTGGGCAGCGGGGATTCGGGGGCAGGGTCGGGCGTCACTTTTTCCGGTGCCGGGGCGTCACTCATCACTGCTCGCTTTCGCACGTGGGGGCACGGGTTGGTACAGGTCGCGAATGGTGATGTCGACGGCTTCGACCGCGAGTTCCGTGTGCTGGTGGAGCGCGACGTAAAGCGCCTCCCGGAGCGCAACGACGAGCGATGGAATGATCTCGCCCTCCAGGACCGTGGCATCCACCCGCACGGTGACCGGTGCGCCCGGCTCGCTAACGTCGCCGTCGAGGCGGCACCGTCCGACGATGATGTTCGGAATGCTGTCACCGGCGGCACGCAGGATGCCGCGCACCGCACCCTCCGTCACGCTCAGCCGGGCGGTCGATGAGGGGTGGCTGATCGGGATGTCACGGCCGGCGCGCGCCTCGATGCTGATGGCCTGCAGAATCGTGCTGACCCAGCTGTCCTCGCGCTCGGATTCCAGCTCCACGTCTTTCTTGAGCAGGGCGCGCTGCGTGTTCCGGAGCCGCTCCATGCCGCGCAGCGCGATCTCACACTCGGGGGATCCGTCGATGCTCGGGTCGGCCGGGGACCGGTCCCGGTCGAGGTAGTCGCTCAGCTCCTCGAAAGTGTGCCCGGCGAGCTTGTCGGAGGATTTCATCGCCATTCCTCCATTTCCTGGAGCAGGGTTTTCCGTGCACGGGCGAGAAGCCCGCGAACGGTCGAGACGGGGAGCTCCAGTTCTTCCGCAATGTCGCCGTAGCTGCATTCCGCGAGTTCTCGCAACATCCAGCAGCGGCGCTGGTCCTCAGGTAGATCGGCGAGGACACGCGTCAGGGCCTCCGTCTGAGACTCCGCTTCCGCCAGTCTATGCGGGGAATGACGCTCTGGGGCCGGAGCGTCGGTGAGGTCGATGTCGACATGGTGCCGCCGGGCGCGGAGCCGGTCGACGCTTTTCCGGCTGACGATACGCATCAACCAGCTCTTCACGGCGGCACCGTTCTCAAGGGTGGGCAACTGCTGCCAAGCGGTGATGAAGGACTCCTGCACGACGTCGTCCATCTCGTCGTTCGACCCAAGGACACGGCTGGCATACACCCGCATCAGCGGGCCGTAGCGGCGCACGAGCACCTCGAATGCCCGAATGTCCCCGTCAGCGGCACGATCCGCCAAAGTTTGGTCGGGGAACGACTCCAGCGGAGACGCGAGCGGAGCCCGGGTCGGGGTATTCGGCATCGACGCTCCGCCCTTCCTCTGCCGTTAGAAAAAACATTTCACAATTCCGTGACAAATATGTCACAACCGGCGTCCCAATGGTGACAGCCTCTGTCAGCCGCAGACCCCGAAGGATGCACGATGTTCTATTCTCCCTCCATCGATGACACCACAGCCAGCAGTGCCGTCCGGCCTACGTTCGATGCACTCCTTCTCGGTCCGGCCGAAGCTGATGGCGGTGCCGGGGACTCGGCTGCCGGGGACCCGACGGCTGCGACTGCATTTGTCTGGCGCACGCGCGCGTGGCTGCCGCCCACGAGACACCAGCGACAAGGGCTGTCGCTGAGCGTGAATCCGACCGAGGTCTGAATCGTCCCCTCGGTTGCAGATCCAGTCGTTGCGCCGGAAGAGAACGCAAAGCAGCGCTGAAAGTCCCACGATCAGTGCTGCGGCCGCGTAAAAGCCGGGTGGCTTACCTCAGCCCGTGCTCGTACACGTCCTGGAGGTACGGTCCCATCTCGTCCTGAAGCAAATGCAGGTCTCGCCGCGGCAGCGCGTTCACGACCTCTCTCAGAGGGAGGATGATCCGCCGCAGCGTCCGCAACCGCATGAGAGTGAAATTTCCGTTCATGTGCACGGTCACCAGTGCCCGGTCGGTGAGGAAGGCAGCGATTTCGTTCGTGGTCACTTTCGCCGAGGAGGGCTCGAGGCTGATGGAATACGCGGACAGGGCCGCCGCAGTAGTAGCTGGTTCGGGGTTTGCGCACACCGCAGTCAAGCCCGATCGCCCGCGATCGAATTAGGTCAGCGCGGCGCGGGCTCCCAGTCGGCGACGGATACGACCGTGTCGAGCACCTGCGTGCGTCCGGAATCCGTCAGCTCGATGCGGATGGTCGGGGAGCCCAGCGTCGTGGCCACCGTGAGCCGAGCGCTCGCTTCAGCAGCCGTCCAGAGGAGTTCGATCCGGTCTGCAGCGAGCCCGGCCCAGGAGAAGTCGCCGGCGAAGGCCGGGTGAGTGCTGCGGATGCGGGCCAGGCCGAGCTGCGCGCGGGTCACGTCGGTGGTGAGGGCCTGTTCGATCTCCTCCGCCGTGTAGACGTGGCGGTTGACGTCGCGGCCGTTGCCGGTGCGCCCGAACAGCTCGGTGTCGTCGAGGCCGCCGAGCAACCCCACGTAGTACACCTGCGGTCGGCCGGGCAGGAAATGCTGCACGGCGCGGGCCAGGAAGTAGGGAACCTCCTCGCCGCCGAGCACGCTGTAGAAGGTCGCATTGATCTGATGTGGAAGGGTGAACCACTCGGGCACGACGGATGCGACGGTGGAGTGGCCGTGCGTGGCCCGCTCCGCGCGGGCGAAGATGTCGACCATCTCGGACTGGGTCAGGAGGCCGGGCTTGTCGCCGATCGGGCCGGCATCGATGATGCCGATGCCGTCGTGGGTGTCGAGCACCGTGATGGCGTTGGCGGGGCGGATCCGGAACCAGTCGGCGAGGCGGTCGACGGTTCCGGTGCCGAGCGAGTGCAACAGGAGCGGCGCCAGGGCGAAGTCGTAGACACGGTCGACCAGCGGGGCGATCGCGAGCTGCTGGCTGTAGTGCGCGTGCACCTCGACGAGCACCTCGAGGTGTTCCTCGTGGGCCAGAGCCACCACGGTGCGGGCGAACTCGAGGGTCTGCGCGGTCATGAAGCTGTCGGTCCCGGGGGTCTTCACGGCGTAGCCGACGGCGTCGAGCCGCACGGTCGAGACGCCGCCGCCGGCCAGTGTCTGCAGAACGCGGCGCAGGTAGGCGAGCGCCGCGGGGTGGTTCACGTCCAGGTCGACCTGGGTGGGCATGAAAGTCGTCCAGACCAGGTGGCGGCTGCCGTCGGCGCCCTGATAGGCGGTGAAGGGCAGGCCGGGCCGCGGCCGGTAGAACGCCGTGATGTCCTTCTCGGTGCCGCCGTTCGGGAAAACCGTGTCGAAGGTGAGGAACATGCCCTCATAGTCGGAGTCGGTGCCGCGTGCAAGCCAGTCGATGAACTCGACCGAAGAGGAGGAGACGTGGTTGACGATGAGGTCCGCAGTGAGCCCGCGCGTGCCGGCGAGGCTGCGCATGTCGGCCCAGTTGCCCAGGCGGGAATCGACCGCGGCATGGTCGATCGGGTCGAAGCCGGCATCCGCACCGTCGAAGGGAACATAGAACGGCAGCACGTGCACGCTGCCGTAGGCCCGGAGCGGGCCGTCAAGCAGGGTCTGCAGATCGTGGATGGTACCGCCCAGGCGATCGGCATAGACGAGCAGCTCGATTGTGGTCATGTTCAACTCCGGTCCGACTCGGTGCGGCCGCGAGCAACACCGATTCAGAAGTTACGGCACCCGGTGGGCCAGAGCAATTCCGGCATCATCACTGCCCCGCACATTCCCCACCCTGCCTGGCCGCGGGAGCGGGTGCTTCGTCGTTCTGCGGGGCCGAAACCGACGTTTCACCCGCTCTCGTGGCTCAAGACGGGTTTCCGGATGAGGTCGAGTGAGCCGGCCCGGGCCCGGAGAACTTTCTCGCCAGGGCTCATGCGGCACTGGTCGAGCTTCGGTGGTCGAGCCTGTCGAGACCGGACGACCCGACGTGGGGAGGTTCCCCGGTCGGTGGTCGAGCTTGTCGAGTCCGGGCGACCCGACGTGGGGAGGTTCCCCGGTCGGTGGTCGAGTCTGTCGAGATCTGGCGGTCTGACGTGGGGAGGTTCCCCGGTCGGTGGTCGAGCTGTCGAGCCCGGGGGCTGGGAAGCATCTACTCGTCGTCGTGGGTCACGTTCTTCCGCTCGATTGCGTCGGTCATCCGGGTGCGGGACTTGGTGACGGTGCGCCATTTGCGCACCCCGGTTTCGAGCCAGGGTGGTGCCATGATCTGCGCGGCACCGCGGACCATCCGGATGGCCCAGCCGGAGGCGTTGAGGTAGCGGTGGTGGAACCAGCAGAGGCAGACGCCGTTGTCGGTGTGGGTGGGTCCGCCTTCTGAGTGCGGGATGACGTGGTGGATCTCGGTCATTCCGGCGGGGATTGTGCAGCCGGGGATGATGCAGGTGCCGTCGCGGAGTTGGATCGCTCGGCGTTGCGCGGGGGTGAAGCAGCGTTCGGGGGAGCCGAGGGCGATGATGCGTCCCTCGTCGTTGATGACGATTTTTTGTTGGCCGCCGGTGCTGATCAGGTCCGTGACGGCGTTGATCGTGATCGGTGCTTCGACTCCGTCGATCCAGCCGACGCCGTGACCCTGACCGAAGTCCGCGTTCAGGTCTTGCTCTCGGACGCTGACGAGGACCGTGGCGGGGGCGCCGCCGATGGTCGGGGATTCGCCGGCGCGGGAGGCGACGTCGAGGATGACGGCGAGTACGTCGTGCCGACGCTGGTCGGGGGTGCGGTCGTCGCGCTCCAGCAGCGCCTCCTCCCGCACCTGTTCCGGCGTCAACTCCTGTTCCAGTGTCAATTCCTGTTCCAGTGTCAGCTCCTGTTCCAGTGTCAGCTCCTGTTCCTGGGCGGCTTCTTCTTCCTGGTGGAAGGCGACCGGGGCGCTTTTCGGTGAGAGGTAGGCGTCGAGGAGGCGGCGGAGCTTGCCCGCGATCTCCGGCATCAGCGCCCCCGAGAGGGGAACGATGCCGTCGCGTTCCCGGCCGAGGCGAATGCCGCGGGCGGTCATGGCGTGGTCGTCGGGCCGGGACCCGTCGGGCGCGAGCACGGCCTTCCAGACCGCGCCCTGCACCCGGATCTCCTCCGCCGATGCGGGCACGGGGGTCTCCGAGCTGGTGCCGGTGGCCGCAGCCACGAGTTCGGTCTCGGCGGCCTGTACCGAGTCGAGGTCGGTGCATCGCAGCGTCGGCGTCAACGCGGTCAAGATCGCGTCGGCGGTGTCGATGCCAATCGCACCTGTGGCCAGACTGATCGCGGTTGCCGGGAAGAGGGGTGGTAGTGGTTCGCCTGCCAGGGAGCGGCCGGTGCGGAGCTGCCTGCCCAGCCGCATCCGTCGCTGCGCGGTCGGCCCCGACACCAGGGTGACCCGCTCCAAGAGCTCCCCGGGCGTGCGGCAGCCGCGCCTCGCGGAGAGCCGGCCGGTGCCGAGCTCGGGCCGGGACCGGTCCGCGACCTCCGCCGCCGTAGCCACCCGCAACGCGTCGACCCGCCGGCCAAGGACCTCGACCGCGGTCGTCACCTGCAGCAAGCCATCGTCATCGAAGCCGCCCACCACCGAACACCGCAGCGACCCCGCGAGCCCCGCCGCGAGAGCCTGCAGCTCAGCGACCGCCCACGCCGCCGCAGACGAGCCGGGTACGGCATTCGCTGCGGGAGTATCGGTGGGGTTGTTCACAGACCCGAGTTTACCAGAAATAGAACAAGTAATCGAAGGTCTGTCATCTTACCTGAAAAGTTTATTCGTAATCTATTTCTACGTTCGGCACCAGGCTGGGCCGGGCAGCCGAGCGGCAAAGCCGCTAAACGAATTCGACGGAGATTTTGGCCGAACCCACCCCGAAATCACCGAAAATGCAGTTGCAGACAAAGATCTCCGTCGAATTCGTTCGATGCCGGACTCCGTGTAAGCAACCGCAACCGCAACCGCAACCGCAACCGCAACCGCAACCGCAACCGCAACCGCAACCGCAACCGCAACCGCAACCGCAACCGCAACCGCGTCAGCCGGCGCTGATTCCCTGGGCAGCGCCACGAGCATACGTCGAGGCCTCAGGCACCTAGTGCCGCGTAGCGTCCGGCTCGCCGAGGTTCGTCCAGTGCTTCTCGGAGCCGCAATCTTCGCACTGGAACCAGATCTCTTCATCCGCCAGGGTGTCGGTTGCCAGGGCCCGGGTTCGCATGATTCCGACACAGGCACGCTGCGGGCAGTGGGGATGGAAGTCCATGTGTGTGAAGCGCTCTCTCTCGGCGCGGCAATAGTGCCGTCTGTATTGACCGTGACGGGAACATTACTCCGATTCAGGTCCTGCGACCAGAAAAGAGCTGACAGAGCGGCTTCGGCATGGGCTACCGGCCGAGGCTCGCGAGGAGCAGCGGAAGCGTATTCGTCAGCAGCCCGTACCCCAGGGCGGCGGCTCCGATGATCGCGGGCAAGATGCCTGAGGTCACGCCGAGGCGTCGTGCCCGCAGGCCGCGCATAGTGGCCGGAATAGTCGGAGTGATCAGCACGAGAACGGCCGCAAGGCCGGCCAGCGCCACCCTGCCGAGCGGGATCGGCTCGGCGCCGACGCTCTCGTAGCCCTTGAGCCTCAACAGGGCATCGCCCAGGACCATCGCTACGGCGAGAGACTCCGGCACAGCGCCACGGAGAGCCAGGCGGCGATACGGGCACGGAGCCCTTTGCGCGGTGCCTGCCCTGCCGGGGCGCCGGCGCTCGTTCCTGAAGTGGACCGGGTCGCTCCTTCGTCGCCGCCAGACTGCCCGTCCGTGCCGCTCCGGACAAGCGAGGGCCGGCCTGCTCGCGGCATCCGTTCGTTCGCATTCCGTGATAATTTCGCCAGACCATGCCAGACCTGCCTGCTGCTCCCTCCCGGCCTGCCGGGCCGCCCGGGCCGTCGCGACCGCTCTCTCGGATCGAGGTCGCCGACATCGCGGTTCGCCTGTTTCAGAAGCACGGCTACGAGTCCACGAGCACCGTGGACATCGCCGAGGCGGCCGGCGTCTCGCGCAGCACCTTCTTTCGGCAGTTCCGGTCCAAAGACGACGTGATCTTTGCCGACCACGACGAACTGGTCGCCCGCATCGACGAGTATTTCGCTGTGCCGCACCCGGATCCGTGGCTGGCCGTGTGCGAGGCAGCCGCCATGGTCTTCGAGAGATTCCGCGAACGACTGGAGATCGTGCGGATCCGGGACCGGGTTGTGCGGGAGACACCGGTGCTGCGGGACCGGGAAACCATCATGGCGATCCGGTACGAACGGATGTTCGCCAGCTACCTGCGCAGCACCGTGCCGGGCGTGTCGCCCCTGACTGCCATCCGGTTCGCCGCCGCCGTGACGGCCACCCACAATTTCGTGCTTCGGCGCCTGATCCGGGCGTCGGACAGCGTGGGCCCGTTCTCGCTGGCCGCCGAGCTCGCCGAGGTGCAACGGCTTTTCCGCCCGGATGCCGCGGCGCCAGGCCCCGAGGCGCGGCCCTCGGGCGACGTGGTCGTCGCCGTCTTCCCGGCCGCGACGGATCCCCTGGAACTGGCTCGCGCCATCGAGGAACGCCTTCGCGCCCAGACGCGCCCTTGCTGACACTGAGTGCCGCTTGACCTGAGACTGAGTGTCAGATAGAACTTGGGTCTGGGTATTTTCCGACCGGCGCACAGGGGCACCGTGAGTGGTGCGCTCGACGGCTCGACGGCTCGACGGCTTGACGGCTCGACGGCTCGACATCTCGGGGGGCCCGACGGCCGCGCGCGGGTGCCTGCTCCACCCGGCCGGTACGGTCGGCCCGAAACCTTCGAATCCGACCTCCACGAAAGGGAAACCGTGCCCGACTACGACGTCTCCAGGCCCCTCGACACCGACTACTACGGCATGTTCGCCGACGTTCCCGAGGTCGACCGGGCCTTCTGGGACCGCGCCCGCAGCTTCGCATCCGAGACACTGGACGAACTGACCGTGGCCTGGGACAAGGCCGAATACCCACTGCACCTGGCCCGACGGCTCGGCGAACTCGACCTCCTCACCGACGGCGTTGTCGGTCCCGGGCTGACCCCGATGTCGCCCCTCGCGGCCGGGCTCGTCAACATGGAGATCTCCCGCGGTGACGGCTCGATGGGCACCGTGGTCGCCGTGCAGGGCGGGCTGGCCCTGCGCAGCATCGCGCTGTTCGGCAGCCCGGAGCAGCAGGAGCGCTGGCTGGTGCCGCTGGCCCGCGCCGAGAAGCTCGGCGCCTTCGCCCTGACCGAACCCGACCACGGATCCGATTCGGTCGGCCTGGAGACCACCGCGCAGCGCGACGGCGACGAATGGGTGCTCAACGGCGAGAAGAAGTGGATCGGCAACGGCTCGGTCGGCGACGTGACGGTGGTCTGGGCCCGTGACGACGACGGCAATGTGCGCGGATTCCTGGTGGAACAGGACACCCCCGGGTACCGCGGCGTGACGATCACCGGGAAGGGGTCTTTGCGGGCCATCCACCAGGCCCGGATCACGCTGACGGATGTGCGGATTCCGCTGGACGCCGTGCTGCCGGGCACCCATACGTTCAAGGATGCCTCCGCGGTGCTGTTCGCTACCCGGCTCGGAGTGGCCTGGTCGGCCCTCGGCCACGCAACGGCGGTGTTCGAGGCGGCGCTGAACTACTCGACCCAGCGCATCCAGTTCGGCAAGCCGCTCGCCGGTTTCCAGCTCGTGCAGGAGCGCCTGACCATGATGCTGTCCCGGCTCACATCGATGCAGCTGCACTGCCTGCGCCTGGCCGAGCTCGACGCCGCCGGAACGCTTCGGCCGATCCAGGCGTCACTGGCGAAGTACCACAACACCCGGGCAGCGCGGGAGATCGCGTCGATGGCCCGCGACATGCTCGGCGGCAACGGCATCCTGCTCGAAAACCACGTCATCCAGCACCTCGCCGACATCGAGTCCATCCACACCTACGAAGGCACCGAGAGCGTGCAGTCGCTCCTGATCGGGCGGGACCTCACCGGGATCAGCGCTTTCCGCTGACCGGAACCCTGAGCGGATTCCTGTGCGGCGCCGCGGTTTCGATCACGTTAACAAAGTGACCAAAACTCGATTAATGACCACGAGTCAACGTACGCTGTCACACAATCACCCAGCCCGGCCGCACCAGAACGAGCTAGAGAACACGTGCAGCACCGCGCGCAACCGTCGTGGGGACGCGGTTCGTGCGCCTGAACCAGGAACGCAGACCGATGACCCACAGGCACCTCACCGACGACCAGTTGTTGCTCGAAACGGACTACACCAGCTACGCCAGCTCGTGCCGCGACCCGCACATCACCCCGACGAACGACCTCGTGGAATGCCGGCGCCAGAGCGGCCACGACGACACGCACGCCACGAGGGCCGGCCTGCGCGCCATCCGTTGGTCCATGCCGGAGCCGCACGTGGCCTAGTCGCCGACGCGATCGCGGCCGAACAAATTCGACGGACATTCTGCCCGAAACGGCCCTGAGAACCTCGAAAACCCACATTGTCGAGAAAATCTCCGTCGAATTCGTTCGACGCCGAACGGCTGACGTTCCCACTGGCTCGGCTCACCGGGGATTCCACCCGTCGGGTCCCCTGGTGGCCCTGGCGCGGCCAAACGAGGGGTGGACTCCGCTACCCCGTAGGCTGAAGAGGGCACGCTCGACGGATCTACGACGTGCTCACGCTTGATGAGCTGAGCTGAGCTCGACGAATAAAGGCCGAACATGACGCAGAACGTTTCCGCACTTCCCCGCATCCGCGCGATGATCCGCAGCGACGGCACGGGGGAGCTGGTCATCGACGGTGTCACCTCGCACATCACCGCGGCCGACGAGGCCGGCGTGCGTGAGGAGATCATCAACCGGGTCACGGATGCCGCGCGCGCCATCGATTGTGCGGTGCGCCTGACCGCGGAAGACGAGCAGGGCAAGTCCCCGCTGATCGTGCACCCCAACGGGGATGTGGAAGACGATGGGGCCTTCATCCCGACCTCCGCGCATCCCCAGCCTGAAGCCGAAGCCGAAGCCGAAGCTGAATCGAAGCCTGAGTCAGAGTCGGGGCCCGCCGGGCCTGCCGCCGTCTCAGCCGCGGTCTCTGAAACCGAGGTCGTCGAACTGATCGCGCTGGTCGTACCGTCGGACGAGCAGAAATCGGGCCTCGAAACCGCGGAGCTGCAGGCCGCCGGGCTCGGGCAAGCCGGGCTGGACACGGCCGGGCTGGACACGGCCGGGGTCGACACGGTCGGGCTGGACGACGCGATGAGCGATGCCGACATGCTCGATGCCCACATTCTCAACGGCGACATGCTCGACGCCGACGCCGATGAGACCGATGACACCGACGCCGACGCTCAAGCCCTCCGGATCGAACCGGCACCGGTGGCACGGACTCACGTCCGGCCGGTCACCGCGTTCGACGGCCTCGTGCTCGATCTCGCCGCCGATGACGATGAGGACGACGAAGAGCTGGACCTGACGGCCGCCCCCTATTCCACTCCCCGCTCCGCAACGCAGTTCGTCGGCCCGGCACCGGGGTCGGGAGGCGCTCTCGCCGAGGTGGACACCCACACGTCGTCGACCCCTCTGGCGCCGTCGGCCAGCGTCACCGACCACCCCTCGCTCGCCCTCGCAACGTCCGAGAGTGGGGGCCCGAACCTCGCCGACTTCATGAATTCCCGACCGCCGCTCGTGGCCGGGCCTGCCGTGCTGGGCTGGCAGGGCACCGTTCGGCGACTCACCGGCGGACTCGTCTCCCCGGCCCCCGGCGCCGGCGAAATGTCGCACCGCGCGGCGGTCGCCTCCGTGCAGCGCAGCCTGGTCGGCCCGCGCACCATCGTCGTTCTGAACCCGAAGGGCGGCGCGCACAAGACCACCGCCACCCTGCTCATCGCCGCGACCTTCGGCATCCATCGCGGCGGGTACACCCTGGCCTGGGACAACAACGAGACCATGGGCACGCTCGGGGTGCGGGCGCAGACCGCCGCCCACACCAACACCGCGGTCGACCTGCTCCGCGACCTCGACAACTTCGCGTACTCGAGCTCCGCCCGGGTCGGCGACCTCGACAACTACGTGCGCAACCAGGGCGACGCCCGGTTCGACGCCCTCGCCTCCGACCTCGACCCGGCCGGCGCGGCCAGCATCGACGACGTAGCCTTTGGCAAACTGCATGCCGCGCTCAGCCGGTTCTACCGGGTGCTGATCATCGACACCGGCAACAACATGCGGGCCTCCAACTGGGAGGCGGCCGTCGACGCGGCCGATCAGCTCGTCGTCGTGTCCACCATTCGCGAGGACACCGCCTACGGCGCGGCCTCACTGCTGGACGGCCTGCGTCAGAAGGGCCATGCCGACAAGGTCGCGCAGGCGGTCACGATCCTGGCTTCGCCGGCCAAGACGGCCGATCGTCAGCTGTCCCTGCGACTGCACGACCATTTCAGCCAGCTCACCCGCACGGTCGTGGACGTGCCGTATGACTCTGCACTCGTGGCCGGTGGATCGCTGAATTACGACGCTCTCGCGCCACGCACCCGTGAGGCGTGGCTCGTCGCCACGGCAGCGATCGCCGAGGGCCTCTGACCTGGCGGCAGCCGGAACTCAGGCGGCATTGATCTCGGTCGGGCATACTGACCAGGGTCCAACGGATGCCCTTCGACTCAGTTACACCTCGGTCCGGTGCGTGCCTGGGATCATGTCGACCAGATCACTCGAATAGAAAGATCAGCGTGCGTAAACTTCCTGCCCTCATCACCATTGCCACGGTCTCCGTGCTCGCCCTCGCCGGGTGCAGCGGGTCTCCCTCCGACGAAACCGGCGCGGCGGGGATCGCCTGCGTCGATTCCGGCAAGACGTCGGAGGCCGTGAAGGTCGCCGGCAAGGCCGGCGCGGAGCCGACCGTGAAGTTCGAGTCCCCGCTGACCACGGAGGCCACCGAGGTCTCCGTCGTCACCGAGGGCAAGGGCGACGCCGTCAAGACCGACGACATCGTCGAACTGGGGTTCTCCGTGTACAACGCGAAGACGGGCGAGAAGATGAACGCCGGCGGTTTCGGTGACGACCTCGGAGCTCCCATCACCATGGCCAAGGAATCGAGCGTCTTCCCGGCGCTGATGAAGGGCGTCGCCTGCGCGA
Source organism: Cryobacterium sp. TMT3-29-2 (assembly GCF_004564305.1). NCBI lineage: Bacteria > Bacillati > Actinomycetota > Actinomycetes > Micrococcales > Microbacteriaceae > Cryobacterium > Cryobacterium sp. TMT3-29-2. The sequence goes on along the minus strand of NZ_SOGK01000011.1, from coordinate 9,367 downwards.
CCTACGGATCGCGCGTCGCGGTCGTGGCGCCGCCGGCCGACGCGTTCGGCGAAGCCGGCAACGAGGAGCTCAAGGTCGGGGCCGAGGACAACATCATCTTCGTCATCGACGTGAAGAGCGAAATCCCGCCCCGCGCGAACGGCGAGGAGCAGAAGCCGGAAGACGGCTTCCCGACCGTCGAGCTGGCCGAGGACGGTGCCCCCACCGTGACGATCCCGGCAACCGACGCTCCGACCGAGCTGAAGACCTCGGTCCTGAAAAAGGGCGACGGCGCCACGGTCACTGACGCGAACACGGTGGTCATGCACTACTCGGGCGTCGTCTGGTCCACCGGTGAGGTCTTCGACCAGACCTGGGGCAAGAGCGGTCCGACCCCGATCTCCCTGGCCTCCGTCGTTCCCGGCTTCGCCCAGGGTCTCGTCGGCCAGACGGTCGGCTCCCAGGTCCTGGTCGTGATTCCACCGGAACTCGGCTATGGCGCCGAGGGCCAGCCTGACGCCGGCATCTCGGGTACCGACACGATCGTCTTCGTCGTCGACATCCTCGCAGCCGGCTAACCGGCCCGGCCGTTCAGCTGCGCTCGAACCGGCCCGTTCTCCGGGTCAGACGGATGCGGTACAGCACCGCCTCCGCTCTGGAATCGCCGGCCGCATGGTCAGTCGGACGTGGGGCGGAGGGGTGCGGGGCATGCGCGCGCGCCGGCCCCGGCCCCGGCTTCGGGGCAGCGACCGGGGCCGGCATCGGGTCGGGCGACTGCCGGTAGGGCAGCGGAGTGCCGTCGGGCCCGAGACGCGGCACGGCTGAGGCGCTGGAGGCGGCACTGACGGGACCGAGCAGCGGGGCGAACCGGGTGAGCAGGATCTGCCGGCTCGCCGCGGCATCCGTGCCGGTCAGTTCCTCGTAGGTGCCCCAGGCGATCACGGTTCGCCAGTTGCCCAGGTCGTCGACCTGCTCGACCTCGAAGCAGACCGACGGGTTCTCCCGCATCATCGCCACCTTGCGCCCGCTGCCGGAATGCCCGTAGACGTGTTCTCCGTCATAGGCGTAGGAGACCGGCACGATGTAAATCTGGCCGGCGACGTGGCAGCCGATCCGGCCGATCACGGCATCATGCAGCACACTGTCGATCTCCTGGTCATTCAGTTCACCCAGCATGGCCCTCAGTGTGGCCCCGGCCCGGATGCGGCACCAGTCGCTGTGGCCGAGGTCGGCCGGTGCGTGGCAGGATCGTGGAATGAAACGCACCGCATCCGCGCAGCTCTCTCTGGAGGCCCTCGCGCCGGCGCGCCTCGTGCTGTCGATCGCCGTCGCTGCCGATCCCGCGGCCGGTCCGGGTGGCAGCTTCGCCGCCGATCCCGCTGATGCCGCCGACCCGGCTGGCACCGATCGGGCGGAGGTCCTCACGGTCGTGCAGGCCGGCGCGCCCGTGCCGGTGCGGCGCATCTCCGACGAGCACGGCACCCTCCTGCACCTGGCCGACGTCGCGGCCGGACCGGTCGAGGTGGAATACCACGCGGACCTGGTCGGCCGGGCGCATCCGTCGCCGACCGCCGACATCGACCTGGTGCGGTATCTGCGGCCCAGCCGGTACTGCGAATCCGACAGCCTCGGGCCGACAGCCCACGCCGAGTTCGCCGGCCTCGAGGGCACCGATCTCCTGAACGGGGTGAGCTCCTGGGTGGGACAGAAGCTCAGCTACGTGCCGGGCTCCAGCCTGCCCACGGACGGAGCCGTGCGCACCCTGCTGGCCCGCCAAGGCGTCTGCCGGGACTACGCGCACCTGGTCGTGGCGCTGCTGCGGGCGCGCGACGTTCCGGCCCGGCTGGTCTCCGTCTACGCTCCCGGTCTGGCCCCGATGGACTTCCACGCCGTGGCCGAGGCCTTCGTCGACCACGCCTGGCAGGTGGTCGACGCGACCCTGCTGGCGCCCCGGCAGTCGCTGGTGCGCATCGCCACGGGCCGTGACGCGGCGGACACGGCGTTCCTCACGACCATCGGCGGGGGCGTGCTCCTGCACTCCCTCACGGTCTCGGCCGTCGTCGACGAGCTGCCGCGCGACGACCTGCGGCAGCTCGTGCGGCTGGGCTGACCGAGCACGGCTCAGCGGTCCTGGCCGAAGGCCGCGATGCGGTCGATGATCCACGAGGCCAGGGTGGCGGTGACCACACCGACGAGCGTGACGCCGCCGAGCATGAGGGCGACGGCCACGAGCCGGCCCGCGCCGGTGACCGGGAAGTAGTCGCCGTAGCCGACCGTCGAGACGGTGACGAAGGCCCACCAGACGGAATCACCCAGGGTGGTGATGTTCGCGCCGGGGGCCGACCGCTCCGCGTCGAGCGCGGCCAGCGATCCCATCCAGATCAGCAGGCTGGATGCCCCGACCAGGTAGAGGCCGACCCGGGAGCGCACGGCCTGACCGGGGGAACGCTGAAAGATCGGCAGCATCGTCACCAGCCGTAGCAGCCGCAGCGGCCGCAGCACCGGCAGGAACACCACCACCAGGTCGAACAGGTGCGTGACGAACCAGTGCCCGCGGTCGGGCGCCAGGTAGAGGTTGACCAGATAGTCGAACGCGAAGATCAGCCAGGCCGTCACCAGCACGAGCGCGGTGAGCAGAAAGCGGGGGCCGTCGAGGTCTGCCAGTACCCGCCATGAATAGCTGATCAGGAAGAGCACGGATGCTGCGAGCAGCGGCCACTGCAGGATCTTCTCCCACCGTGCCTGGTCCATGCGCACACCATAGTCAGGCGCCTGCCGGTGCGCGATCACGTGTGACGCTTGTACGTGCCGGCGAAGGTCATTAAAGTGTTGAATTCGTGGCTCCGCTGAATTTCCCCTCGTTTTCCCCTCGACCAGGCAGGGATGTCCCATGACCATCATTGAGGCCAGAGCTCTGACCAAGGTCTACCGCTCCAAGTCCGGGCCGGTGCACGCGCTCGCGGGGCTTGATCTGTCGGTTCCGCGCGGAACCGTCAAGGCGCTGCTCGGCCCGAACGGCGCCGGAAAGACGACCGTCGTCAAGATGCTGACGACGCTGATCCGGCCGGACTCCGGCACCGCGTTCGTCGACGGGATCGACGTCGTCGCCGACCCCAAGGGCGTGCGGCGCATCATCGGCGTGTCGGGCCAGTACGCCGCCGTCGACGAGAACCTGACCGGTTTCGAGAATCTGGAGATGGTCGGGCGGCTCTACCACCTGGGCGCCGCCGAGTCACGGCGCCGAGCCCAGGAGCTGATCGACCTGTTCGAGCTGACCGCGGCCGGCAACCGCCCGGTCAAGGGCTTCTCCGGCGGGATGCGCCGCCGGATCGACCTGGCCGGGGCGCTGGTGATGAACCCGAAGGTCCTGTTCCTCGATGAGCCGACCACGGGCCTGGACCCGCGCAGCCGGATCGCGCTCTGGGACGTCATCAAGCGCCTGGTCGCCGACGGCACCACCGTGCTGCTCACCACCCAATACCTCGAAGAGGCTGACCAGCTCTCCGACGACATCGTGGTGATCGACGACGGGCGGGTGATCGCCGAGGGCACCTCCGACCAGCTCAAGGCGCAGATCGGCGGCCACCGCGTCGAGGTGGCCCTGGTCGAGGCCGGCGACGGCCAGGCGGCCCGGGAGATCCTCGCCCGTTACGGGGCGGGGGAGCCGGCGATCACCAGCGACGGCCGCGGACTCGAGGTCGCGGTGATCGACGGGCCGCGGGCGCTGCAGCAGGTGCTGGCGGCGCTGGGGGCTGCGGACATCCGTCTGCACGACGCCGGGATGCGCCGACCCACGCTCGACGACGTCTTCCTGAAACTCACCGGGCACAAGGCCGACCAGGCGTCTGACAAGGCGGATGACGTTGAATTGGAGAAGGCGAAATGACCGCCGCAGCCACCCTCCCCACCTGGAACCCGCTCTCGCTCTGGTACTCCGACGGCTGGACCGTCACCAAGCGCAACCTGATCAAGATCAAGCGCTCGCCCGACATGCTCGTCTTCGCGGTGGTCCAGCCGATCATGTTCGTGCTGCTGTTCAGTCAGGTCTATGCGGGCGCGATCTCCGTCGAGGGCACCGACTACGTGCAGTTCCTGATGGCCGGCATCTTCGCCCAGACCGTCGTGTTCGGGTCGACCTTCTCCGGCTCCGCCATGGCTCAGGACCTCAAGGAAGGCATCATCGACCGCTTCCGCAGCCTGCCCATGAGCTCCTCGGCCGTACTGATCGGACGCACCAACAGCGACCTGGTGCTGAACACGATCTCCATGGTGATCATGATGCTGACCGGGCTGCTCGTGGGCTGGCGGGTGAACTCCTCGGTGCCGGAATTCCTAGCCGGGGTGGGGCTGCTGCTGTTGTTCAGCTATTCCTTCAGCTGGGTGATGGCGCTGCTCGGCATGAGCGTGAAGACCCCCGAGGTGATCAACAACGCCTCCTTCCTGATCCTGTTCCCGCTGACCTTCATCTCGAACGCCTTCGTGCCCAGCGACACCCTGCCGACCCCGCTGCGCGTCTTCGCGGAGTGGAACCCGGTATCGTCGCTGGTGCAGGCCGCGCGGGAACTGTTCGGCAACGAGGGCACAGCCCCGGTGCCCGACATCTGGACCATGCAGAATCCGATCGCCACGGTGCTGATCGGCATCACGGTCATGCTGGTCCTGTTCGTTCCGCTGTGCGTTCGCAAGTTCGCGTCCATCAGTTCCCGCTAGCAGGAGTCAGTGAATCCCATGAATCCCATGAACCCCGTGAGCCTCGTGAGCCTCGTGACGAGTCCCCATGAGTGACGCTGTGCCGTTCCGTACCGACCGGCGCACGGGAAAGCTGCGCGCGCCCCGCAACACCGCACCCGTCGGGGCCGGTCCCTGGGACGTGAAGCGTGTCCACCCGCCGCTCTACGGGCCCGTCAACCGCGACTGGGAGCTGGTCGAGGTGCCGGCCCAGCGGTTCCTGGCCCTTGACGGTGCCGGCGACCCGAATACGGCCCCGGCCCACGCCGAGGCCGTCGAGTCCCTCTACGCGGTCGCCTACGCGATCAAGTTCGCCGCCAAACGCGCGCTGGGCCGGGAGATGGTCGTGGCACCGCTCGAGGGCCTCTGGTACGCCGACGACGCATCCGTTTTCACGGCCGGCGCGAAGGCGGAGTGGAAGTGGACGCTGCTGATGGCCGAGCCGGACTGGGTGACGGATGCCTTCATCGCCGAGGCCGTCGCCGGCGCGCTCGCGAAGAAGAAGCTGCCCGCACTCGTCCGGGTGCGGGTGGAGATGCTCGACGAGGGGCTGTCGGCACAGTTGCTGCATGTCGGGCCGTACGACGACGAGGCACCCGCGCTCGCGCGACTGCACGGGGAGTTCCTGGCGAACAACGGGCTGCGGCTGAATGGCCGGCACCACGAGATCTACCTCGGCGACCCGCGCCGTGCAGCGCCCGCGAAGCTGAGGACGGTGGTGAGGCAGCCGGTCGCCTACTCCTGATGCCGGCTGAGCTCGGTCTGGATCATCAGGGCGGGCGCCAGCATCCACCGCAGGAGGTGCGGCACGGACGCTAACGGCCGCCGCGGCGCTTGCCGGCCCGGGGGCTCGGGGTGTTGCGGGTGCGGCCGGGGGCGCTCGTGGCCTTCTTAGCCACGGCCGGCTTGGACTTCGCCGCCGCGACCCGCACGGCCTTCGCCGCCGCCTTGGCCTTGTCGGTCTTCTTCTCTTTTCTGACCTTCTCGGTGCCGGCGGGCAGCGAGTCGACCCGCGAGCTGTCCTTCGTGCGGCCGCGCACGATGCCGATGAACTCCTCGACGTCTTCCGTGGTCTCGCTGGAAAGCCAAGCCAGGGACACCTGACTCTCGGCGACGTCCTCGACCGGGCGCGAGACGACATCCTTGCGGCCGTACAGGCGCGCGATCGAGTGGGGGACGATCAGGATGCCGACGCCGGCCGCGACCTGCGCCATGGCGTCGTCGAGGTCGCGCATGGCCGGGAGCGGGCGGCGGGCGCCGTCCCTGATCTCGGTGGCCACGAGGCGCCACTCGGGCACGTCGTCGGGGTTTTGCAGCAGGTGCTCGTCGGCCAGGTCGGCCACGAGCACGCTGTCGGCATCGGCGATGAAGTGGTCCTTGGCGGCGACAACTACCGGGATCTCCCGGTAGAGGGCGATCAGGCTGAGGCCCGTCTCATCGACGGGCAGGCGCACCAGGCTGACTTGGGCGCGGCCGTCGCGCAGCACGGCATCCTGCTCGGACGGTTCCGTGCGGAAGACCTCGAGGGGCTGGTCGGGGCGTCGATCGGCCCAGGTGCGGGTCCACTTGGTCGGGGTCACACCGGCGACGAAGGCAATGGAAAAGGTCACCGGCATCCTTTCTCGTGATGGCACTGCGAACGGAGATCCGTGGGGAACGGCGGTCTCTCAGGCTATGCGGGTGCTCTCAGGCTATACGCTTGACTGATGAGCGAGAAGAAGACCCAAACCATGAAGCCCGCCACGGCGGCCCAGAAGCTTGGGATTCTGCTCGAAGCAGCCCCGGAAGAATTCCAGAACGCGACCGTGTCGCGCACCGAGCTGGCCGCGCTCGAAGCCAACCCGCCGGCCTGGCTGGTCGAACTGCGCGCGAACGGCCCGCACCCGAAGCAGGTCGTCGCCGCCAAGCTCGGCGTCTCCATCTCCGGTCTCGTGCGCGGCGCCGTGACGGAGCCGCTCACCTCGGCCGAGATCCAGGCCCTGCTGCAGCAGCCGCCGGCGTGGCTCGTGACCGAGCGTGCCACCCAGTACGAGGTGCGCGAGGAACAGATCCGGGTCAAGGACCGCGACGCCGAGCGCGCCCGTAAGATCGCGCACGTCGCCCGCCAGGCGGCCCAGAACGAGAAGGCCGGCCGCGGCCGCTAGCCAGTTGCGCCGGTCGCGCCGGTTGCGCCGGTCGCGCCACCGCGCGTGGCTCTTGCCGTCCCTGCCGCTTCGTCGTCCCCTGCCGCTTCGCCGCCCCCTGCCGCTTCGCCGCCCCCTGCCGCTTCGTCGTCACGGCCTCCCCGTCGTCCTTGCCTCCCCTGTCGACCTCGTCTACTCACCAATTCGACGGAGATTTTGCTCATTCGAGGCCGGATCCGGCCTGGAGGGCCTGTTCTGGCCACAATCTCCGTCGAATTCGTTTGAGCCGCCGGGCGGCGCGGCGACGGATGCTGCGCCTCCGGCCCCCTAGGCGTCGTACTGTGCGCGCAGGAACGTGACGATCTCGCCGAGTTCGGCCTGCGAGATGGAATGGCCCATACCCTCGTAGATGCGCTCGGTGAGCGTGGAGTGCTCGGGCAGCCAGGCCTGGGTGCGGTCGACGGCATCCTGCGGGATGACCTGGTCGGCCGTGCCGCGGCCCCAGAAGACTGGGAGGCGTCGCTCGAGCAGGCGCTCGTCACCCGGGTGCTCGCTGCGCCCCACAAAGCCGGACAGCTGAACTGCGAACGCGAATCGGTCGGGTGACTGCCGCAGCAACTGGAGCGCCATCGCACCGCCCTGCGAGAATCCGAGCAGCCCGATGGACGAGGGTTGCTCGGGCAGACCGTCCAGCCAGTCGAGCACTCCGCCGGCGGCCGCATCCAGGGCGTCGGCGCTCGGCGAGCCCGGGTTGACCTTGGCCCCGGCGGCGCCGATCGGGAACCAGGCCCAGCCCGGTCCGGCAGGCAGTGGCGCGCGCAGGGCGGCGATCACCGGATGCAGCGGCAGATGTGGCGCCAGCGAGAAGAGGTCCCCCTCGTGCGAACCGTAGCCGTGCAGGATGAGCAGCAGCGGTCGCCCGGTGCGGTCGGCGGCCGACGCGCTCCACAGCACGGCAGCCGGGTCGATGGGCTCGGCGCGCGGGACGGGGGTTCCGGGGGTGCGGCCGCCGGCCTCGGTGCCGTCGGTGTTGTTGCTCTCGGCGCCATCCTTGCCGGTGGGGGTGCTGTCGTTCTGGCCCATGGTGGTCCTCCTGTTCGAGGTCGACACCGGGAAACGCCGACGCATCAATCTTTCCACTCCCCGAGGGAGCGTCGGGATCGGTTGACAGGAGGCGGCAGTTGTCGTTAGCCGGCGGTATCCGTCGGCGTCCGTCGCTACCCGTGCATAACTCCTGCAATCTGCCGTGGGAGGGCGGAGACCGCCCCGAATTCCGCGGAAGCGGGCCGCCGCTCCGCCGAATTGCAGGAGTTACGCACACAGCCGGCCGTACTCCCGAATGGTTGGCGGCATCCGTCGCAGCCCGTGGCCAACTCAGGAGATCCCGGAAACGGAGGCCACGGCCGCGCAGAGTTCCGCGTAGCGCTGCGGAGTTCTGCGGAGAGTCGGAACCGTCCGCGCGTTTCTCCTGAGTTAGCCCCCGGCAGCGGTCGCAGGAGTCAGAGTCTCCGCGACGGACGCGACGGTGATCGCGGCGACCACCGACTCCTGCGCGGCGACCACCGACTCCTGCGCGGCGACGGATGTCCGCACCAGCTGGTCCACCGGCGAGGGGAGCGGACCCTATCGCGATCCCCACGGGGTGATGGCCATGGCCGCGCTTCCGTTTCCGTACTGTCGCTGTAAGTGTCGCTGTCGCTGTCGCTGTCGCTGTAGCTGTCGCTGTAGCTGTAGCTGTAGCTGTAGCTGTAGCTGTAGCTGTAGCTGTCCCCGTCCCCGCCCCCGTCCCCGTGGCCGCAAGCGCCCCGCCCGCGCCCGCTCTGCCGTCACATCGGCACTCGTGGCGCATCCGGGCGCAGGGTAAGACAGAATAGTTTCATGAGCGTGCGCACCCCTGACCCCGATCCGGACTGGACGCCTGGACCCGAGGGCGCAGGGCCGCCCAATATTAACCCGGGCTGGCTGAGCGACATCGAGCTGGCCGAAGTGCGCCGCCGACTGCCGATTCTCTACATCGAGGCGGTGCCCGTGCGCGTCGACGGCCTCGGCCAGGTCGTCGAGGTCGGCGTGCTCCTGCGCGCCCGGTCGACCGGCGAGATGACCCGGATGCTCGTGTCCGGCCGCGTGCTCTACGGCGAGACCCTGCGCGACGCCCTCTTCCGCCACCTCGAGAAGGACCTCGGCCCGATGGCCTTCCCGCAGCTGCCGATCAGTCCGGTGCCGTTCACGGTCGCCGAGTACTTCCCGATGCCGGGCATCACCGCGTTCACGGATGACCGCCAGCACGCCGTCTCGATGGCCTACGTCGTTCCCGTGACCGGCACCTGCGACCCGCGCCAGGACGCCCTCGAACTCACCTGGATGACCCCGAAGGAGGCTGCCTCCGACGCGGTGGCAGCCGAGATGGAGGGCGGGCGCGGAGCGCTGCTTCGGATGGCGCTCGCCTCGGTCGGCCAGCTGCGCTAGCCGCGGCGGCGACTCGACGCGCGCAAACGAGCCGGCGCGCGACCGGCAGCGCACCCGCTGGCCGCTGGCCG